>CANRHE010000156.1 GCA_947630335.1 uncultured Sphingobacterium sp. | reverse complement strand
GCATTTGATATTATCTTCATATCACTTCATACCTATATATCAAAGACATTACCATAGCTTTAGACTTTTATGCCAATAAGGAAATTATACTTGGCATGAATATGCTTAAGGAGGAAATTGTAAAACCAATTTCACCATGAAACACTGTACCATTCAACTTCATATCAATTTATTAAAAGAAGGAAATGAAAAAGGATTAGACTATTTCTATAAAAGACACTTCAACGAGTTCTGCAATCGTGTAGAACGTAGTATACAAGATATCTGCAACACAGAGAGTATAGTTCAGGAAGTTTTCTTTAGACTTTGGCTTTTTCGCGAAAATATTGAAGATAGCGATTCACTTTACAACTTCCTTAAGAAACAAACGAAAGCGGCTATTACTATGTATTTCAAAAAGTCCAGAAATAGATTTCAACGGAGCCTATTACGTTTAGATGGCATCGAGGATTATCAAGAATTTATGCTCGGCTATGACGTGGAGTCACAGGAAGAACTGGATACGGTATATTTGGAGCAGTTGGAAGAAGAGAAAAGAATACAGCTGGATAAAATAAGCAAACTCATCCCTCACCTTTCGGATCAGCAGCAGGGTTTTATCCGATTGTGCTTACAGTATAGTTTCAACTACGAACGTATTGCCTATTACTTGGGCGGGATATCGGACTATGAGGTTAGTATACAGGTCGAAAAAACAATACAAGCATTAAGGAGTATTCTACATAGCCAAGATAAGCTAAGTCTTATCGGGTCATCCAATACGTTAAAGTTAGAAGGTGAGTTTACGGATGAACAAGCAAAAGTGCTACGCATGCGGTATGAACTCCAGATGTCTTTCGACGAGATATCTGCTTCCTTAAAACTGAGCTCACCCGCAGTCAAAAAAATATTCATAGAAGCGAGAACTAAAGTGAAACCGAATAAAAAAATAGCATAAAGGATGGAAAAGGATACAATCGTACTGACTCGGAAAATACAAATACATATCGATTCTGATGATAAGGAGAAACGAGCTAGTTATTATCAAATGCTATTCGAATGGCAGGATATTGTATATCGTGCAGCCAATTTAGTGATGACGCATCTCTATATTCAGGAACAGATAAAGGATCTCATCTACTTGCATGATGATGTAAAAGTGAAACTGACTAACAGAAGTCTAGATGAAGAAGGAATATTGAATACGTCAAAAATGAACACGACTTATCAAATATTGTCCCGCTATTTTAAAGGGAAAATCAATACCGATATCCTCTCTTGTATCAATATGGCATTAATTAAAAACTATAATAGTGAAAGAATAGATTATTGGAAGGGCACCAAATCACTACGTAACTACAAAAAGGATATGCCTATTCCATTTTCGGGAAAAAGCCTCAAATTGATGCGTGATGGGAATAATCATGATTTCAGATTCAGTCTCTTTAAGATTCCATTTCGAACGTACCTAGGCAAAGACCGATCCGACAAGAAGGTACTCTTGCAGCGTGTGCTAGTGGGGCAGATTAAAATGTGTGCCAGCGCTTTACAGATAGTTAAAGGAAAATTGTTCTTGCTACTTTCTTTAGAAATTCCAAAAAAGAAATATGAACTCCAAGAGCACATTATTGCGGAGACGTCATTAGGGATAGAGCACCCTATTACGGTGCAGATAGATAAAGACAATTATCAGATTGGAAATAAAGAGGAGTTTCTATACCGTCGAATAGCGATACAAGCAGCAAGGCTCCGTAATCAGAAGGCAGCGGCCTTCTCTAGGGGTGGACATGGGCGAACTAAAAAAATGAAAGGTTTGGAGCATTATAGGGATAAGGAGAAAAGGTATGTGGACTATAAGCTTCACCTATACAGTAGAAGATTGATTGATATCTGTATCAAAGCACAGGCCGGTACTTTGCTACTGGTGAATCAAAGCCAAAAGGAGGAGGTGGCGAAAGAGGATGTATTCATATTAAGAAATTGGTCGTACCATGGACTCATCTCTAAGATTAAGTACAAAGCGGAGTTGGCCGGTATTCATGTTATTATTGAGTAACACCATCGCTCCTCGACCGTAGTGAAAAGGGTTCTAATCTTTACTAGAGTCAATAAAATTAGGGAGGTTCCACTTGTAATATAAAGACAAGAGACGCAGCGAGCAACAGATAACCAAGGCTATAATAGAAATGAAATCGGTAGAAACATCCGGGATAAATGTACCGAAAACAACAATAGATGAGGCTATCAGTGCGGCTAAGGCGTATATTTCTTTTTGTAGAATTACGGGCACTCTATTGAGAAGGACGTCGCGAAGTACTCCTCCTCCTACTGCTGTAACGACGCCTAACAATATGGCAACTTGGATATTGTGCCCATAGGCTAAGCTCTTCTGTGCCCCAGTAACTGCAAAAAGGGATAATCCTAAAGCATCAAAAAACAATACTGGGCGGTTCATCCGCTGAACTATCGGAAAGAATCCTATCGCCAAGCCCGAAGCAAATAAAGAGACTAAGAGATAACGCCAATTGGCCAGACCTGCCGGTGGAATACTTCCAATACAGAGGTCTCGAATAATACCTCCGCCACAGGCAACGGTAAAAGCAATGACAAGGATACCAAAAAGATCTAAACCTCGCTGGCGGGCGGCGGTAGCACCGCTGATCGCAAACACAAAGGTGCCTGTCATATCCAAAAAGAAGTAGAACTCTTGAAGCTTTATCATTACCAATAATTATTGACGTAATATAATAAATGCAAAGATACAAAAGTAGGTAGAGACTTGCCCAAAGCTTAGATAGAATAGAACTATTAAATAAAGAGGCTACTTAGGACAACAATCCTTGCGTAGTCAAATACTTCATAATAATCTTTGTGGCGCCAGCATTCTGCTTCACATATCCTTGAGCTGCCTTACCACAGCGGATACGTGTGGTTTCTGTTTGCATGTCTTCAAATACATTATTCAATTCGGCAATGTCTGAAATAGAAAAAGCAGCGTGGATAGTAACTAGATCTACCGCTTCTTTATATTTCTCATATTTGGGTCCAAATACAACAGGTATACCGTATGTAGCAGCTTCTAAAGTATTATGAATACCTATCCCAAATCCTCCTCCGACATAAGCGATATCACCATAATAATATAAGGAAGAAAGCATCCCAATATTATCTATAATCATGACTTGTGCTTGCTCAATCTGCTCAAAAGAATAGCTGGAGAACCGAGAGTATACTATTGCGGTAGGGAATAATCTCGTCAACTCGCTGATATGTACCGAATCAATCTCATGGGGCGCAAGGATACACTTCCACGTGGAATGCCTCTGCAGTAGTGCAGCTAACAATTCTTCATCGGGCTTCCATGTACTACCTGCTACTACAACCTCATGACCACCTACAAACTGCTCTATAGCTGGAATTGCTTGGCGCTGCAAAGGGAGTTCGACTACTCTATCAAAGCGTGTATCACCAGCAAGGCCTGCTTGATGAATCTTTATCCATTTGAGCATTTGCACGGACTCGGTATTCTGAGCGAAGAAATAGGTAACCTTTTGTAGGATCTGCTTGAAGAATGTTCCGTATGGTTTAAAGAAGATTTGATCCTCTCGAAAGATACAAGATATCACCAACAAGGGAATGCCTCGCTTGTGTAATTGATTGAAGTAATGATACCAATACTCGTACTTGGTAAAAACAACAAACTTGGGATGGATCAGCTCAATGAATCGCTTCGCATGAGCAGCGGTATCTTCGGGCAAATAGAATACAAGGTCAGCCAAAGGCGTATTCTTTCTGATCTCATAGCCAGACGGAGAGTAAAAAGTGATGATAATCTTCTCCTGTGGAAAACTTTTTTTAATCTGCTCTAACACCGACCTACCCTGCTCGAACTCACCTAGTGAAGCGAAGTGAAACCAGATGTATTGATGCCCCTTTTCAACCGATTGTTCTAAACGTTGAAATATATTTTTGCGGCCTTCTACCCAAAGCCTCGCTTTGTTGTGAAAAGGAGACAAAAGACGTAAAAGTGAGCCATAAAACCATACTCCGAAGTCGTACAACAAGCGCATATTGTGAAATATTATTATCTTAGTCAAAGATATCAAACCTTTTCTAATTCGAGGTCTATGAATAATAGCATAGATAGAAAGAAAAATACAAAATATATATTAATTTATGAGCAAAATATTAGTTACCGGCGGAACTGGGTATATTGGTTCACATACTGTAGTAGAGCTTTTCAATGCAGGATATACCCCCGTAATAGTAGACAACTTGTCCAATTCGAATATTCAGATATTAGATCAGATTGAAAAAATAATAGGTGTCAAACCTGAATTTCACCAATTTGACCTTTGTGATGAAGTAAAAACTAAAGAGTTCTTATCGAATAATCCAGACATCAGTGGTATTATTCACTTTGCAGCTTCAAAAGCTGTGGGTGAATCGGTAGCTGATCCATTGAAGTATTACTATAACAATTTCTTTTCGTTAATAAACCTATTGAATGCTTACCGTGAGAAGCCAATCAATTTCGTATTCTCGTCAAGCTGTACGGTATATGGCGAGCCAGATACCTTGCCTGTTACAGAAGCTGCACCTGTAAAAAGAGCAACCTCTCCATACGGTAACACCAAGCAAATAGCGGAGGAGATATTAGCGGAAACAGCGACAGCATATGGAAACTACAATATCATTGCTCTTCGTTATTTCAACCCAGTAGGAGCGCACGAGACTGCGCTAATTGGTGAATTGCCAAATGGGGTACCTCAAAACTTATTGCCATTTATCACACAAACGGCAATCGGCAAACGCGAGAAATTAACAGTATTTGGCAATGACTACGATACGCCAGATGGCTCTTGTATACGAGACTATATCCATGTGGTAGATTTAGCAAAGGCACACGTGGCTGCTATTCAATTGTTAGAAAAAGGCAATCCGAATGGTAACTATGATGTATTCAATATCGGTACAGGAAATGGAAATTCGGTATTGGAGGCTATTGCAGCGTTTGAAAAAGCGTCTGGAGAAAAGCTAAACTACGAATTTGGTCCTCGTCGCGATGGGGATGTCATCAAAGTATATGGTGATGTAACGAAATCTGCAAAGGAGCTAAACTGGAAAGCGCAACTAGGCATAGATGAGATGATGGCATCTGCCTGGGCCTGGGAAAAATACTTAAAGGAAAATCCTATCGGATAATACAAAATGCGAGCGCTCTAAAGAGGCTCGCATTTTTACTTACATATAGCGGATATTAGTTTTCGTGACCTACTGGATCACGAAAGTAGTATTGTTCCTTGAACTTAAACTGCGGTGTCATTAAGTAGAGTAAAAAGATTCTAGAGAACCTATTATTGAAGGGAGCAAAGACCAATGCTGCTACAAAAGCGACAGTGATGTATAACCAAGGCGACTCTAGATTACCTGTCAAAATGTAAGCACCCACACAAGCTGTCACTAATTCAGCTACGACAAACATGTAGCTGACATACATAGCGACATAAAAATACCCTGGTTCTTTCTCGAACTTGAGTCCACAATGAGGACAGTGTGTACGCATCTTCTTAGACTTGAAACTCAATAACGGTCCCTCAAACATATCGCCTCGACGACAACGAGGACATTTGCCTTCAATAGCACTCTTCCATGCACTAGGTATTGTATATTCTGTAGCCATAATTGCTGTTTTAGTATTGAATATAATTATTTTTTTCTAAATTCTTCGGGTGTAATTCCTTCTATTTTTTTGAAAAACTTCGTAAAATAAGAGTTGTCATTAAAATTGAGCTCGTAAGCAATCTCTGCTAT
>CANRHE010000155.1 GCA_947630335.1 uncultured Sphingobacterium sp. | reverse complement strand
AAAGTTTGTATGGAATCTATTACCACTACATTCGGCTCAATAGCTTCCAATTGTTTGAAAATATTTTGCGTAGACGTTTCTGTCAATATATAACAATTAGCTGTAGAGTGCTGGGAGAGACGCTCTGCACGCATCTTAATTTGTTGTTCACTCTCTTCGCCCGAAATATACAACACTTTAACCTGAGGTATAGAAAGCGCTAACTGTAACATCAAAGTGGACTTACCAATCCCTGGCTCCCCTCCTATCAAGACAAGCGAGCCTGGCACTATTCCTCCTCCTAGTACGCGATTAAATTCCTTATCAGGCGTACTGATACGTTGCTCTTCAGAGTATACTATTTCGTGGATAATAGCTGCTTTATTGGCACGCTTCTGAGTCCCCCCCACTGCTGTCATCGAACTTCTCCATTCGGGGACGCGAGAAGAAGATTTTTCTACGACCTCTTCAACAAAAGAATTCCATTGTTTACAGGACGGACACTGTCCTAACCATTTAGGAGATTCATAACCACAGGATTGACAGAAGTATGCCGATTTAGATTTAGCCATACAGCTAAATTACTAAATTTTGATAGGCTCGAAAAAATAATTCAACCAATATGTAACAATATCTAATTAACTTCGACATATAACCAATAATGAACAAAAACACGGAAATAGAGTTTGCTCAACTTTTGGAACAACACCAAAATATCTTGCACAAAATATGCAGGCTGTACACCGTGGATTCTGATTCGCATAAGGATCTCTTTCAAGAGATAGTGATCCAAATTTGGAAATCCTACCCGAAATTTCGTGGCGATTCAAAATTCACAACTTGGGCATATCGCATTGGTTTAAATACAGCTATATCATTGTATAGAGGTTCAAAGCGGAAAATAACTACAGTAGATTGGGATATGTCTTTACAAAATATTAAGTACGAAGAATATGATACGGATTCTGAAAATCAATTGAAACAGCTATATGCTGCAGTACATCGGCTAAATGATATCGAAAAAGCACTTGTTTACATGTACTTAGAAGACAAAGATTATGCAGAAATAGCGGAAACATTAGGAATTAGTGAGGTTAATGCTCGAGTCAAAATGAATCGTATCAAAACAAAAATCAAAAAAACAATAGCGAAAGGGGGAAACATAGCATGAACGAGTTAGATTTATTAAAAACACATTGGCAAAAAGATAATGAATACATCAAGTTCAAAAAAGAAGATATAATCACTATGGTACATAAGAGCTCTTCTTCGATCGTGAAGTGGATCCTTATAATCTGTTGTCTAGAGTTTATCATCTGGCTAACCTTATTTATCACTGGACTAGCCTTGAATTTCCCTCTTCAATTCGAGAGGTCGGGGTTAAATTTCTTTATGATTACCTCTATGTTAGTTGACATTCTATTTTACATAGTAATCATATATTTTATTTATCGATTTTATGTATTGTATACACAAATAAATAATACAAATAATACAAAGACTCTTATACAAACCATTATAGAAGTACGCGAAAATGCTGATAAATACATAAAATTTAATCTTTTATGCTTTTCCATATCAGTTATCTTCGGTATATTAAAAGCATTATATGAAAAATACAATGAAGACCAATCATGGGGAGAACTAATATTATTTAGTGTTTTTCTAGTAATATTCATGACACTCATTTGGCTTCTATTCAGAAAAATATTGAAGCTTTATTACAGGCTACTCTACGGTATACTACTTAAAAAATTGAATAAAAACTATGAAGAACTAATTGAATTAGATAAATAAAAGCAAATGCCTTGAATAAACTCAAGGCATTTACTTTTATTCAAAATTAACGAAGAGAAACTATCCTTCATTTTCTTTCAGAATCCTCAAAAAATTCAACCCCATTATCTTCGCGACATCCTCTTTGGTATATCCTCGTTCCAACAATGCCTTGGTCAAATTCGGAAAGGTAGACACATCACCCAGTCCTATGGGTGCAGACTCAATACCATCGAAGTCAGAGCCGATTGCCACATGGTTTATACCGACTTTACTAACCAAATAATCAATATGTTCCAACAAGCATTCCATTGGCGCATCTGCTCTTAAGCGATTTTCGGGCGTAAGCTTAGTATACTGCGCCCAAGTACTCATTTTTGGTGTAGGTTCATTACCTTCTTGTTCAATATATAATGTCCTCAAACGATTATCATAAGTAGAGTCAATAAATCCAGAATAATAGTTGACACCTATTACCCCCTTATTTTTCTTCAATGCTTTAAGCTGCTTGTCATCTAAATTTCTAGAATGAGGTGTGAGAGCCGCGGCATTACTGTGCGAAACAAGAACTGGCTTCTTACTTACCTTCATAACATCATAAAAAGTTTTTTTACTGGAGTGCGACAAATCAACCATCATACCGAGTTCATTCATTCTACGGATAATTGATTTTCCTTCCTTAGAAAGTCCTCTTTGTTCCTTTGCCGGTTTACTATCTTCTACGGCTGCTGCTGTAACCCAAGGAAGATTATAATTCCAAGTTAATGTCAAATAACGAGCACCTCTAGCGTACAATTCTTCCAAATTAGCTGTACTTTGTTCAATCATATTTCCCCCCTCTATACCAATTACCGCAGCTATTTTTCCTAAAGATTGAATGCGTTGAATATCAGCATAGGACTTTGCTATCTCTATATAATCAGCATTACGATTCACTACAGCTTCTAAAGAATCGATTTGTTCATTAGCATGTCTAAAAGCATTTTCTGTCCATTTCTTATCGTCAGACCAAACAGCAAATACCTGAACATCCACACCTCCATCTATCAGACGCGGAATATCTGTATGACCAGTAGTCAGGCGTTTTCCGATATCATGGCCATCCAAAATTGAAGAGATAATCACATCATTATGTCCATCAACGATGATTAAGTCCTTATGGATTTGACGATAATCTTGAGCGCACAGAGTAGTACTCAACGAGGCGGTCAATATAAAACCTAATATATATTTTATCATTTACTTTGCTTCATTAATTGTTTCATATATAGCATCTTGAATACGGCTACGTATATTCAAATTCAATAGCTTCGTCGATACCTGAGGATGCACTCGATTAGACAAGAAAATATATACCAGTTGATTCTGTGGATCTACCCATATACAAGTACCTGTATACCCTGTATGACCAAATACAGATTCATTAGCCAATTTTGAAGGATACTCCGCCTTTGCTGTAGGATCGAAACGGTCAAATCCCAAACCACGTCGGCTTACCTTTGATTGATTAGACGTAAATAAGTCAATAGTCTCAGGCTTAAAATAGCGCTGCCCATTATACTCCCCCCTATTGAGTAACATTTGTCCATATATCGCTAAATCCTCTGCAGTAGTAAATAGACCCGCATGACCAGCTACTCCACCGGCCATAGCAGCGCCCTGATCATGAACATAGCCTTCTAGCAACACTTTACGAAATGAGGTATCATGTTCAGTAGGTATAATAACAGATTTATCAAAACGTGTTCGAGGATTATATCCTGCAGTCTTCATACCAATTGGCTTATACAATATCTCAGCTACATATTCATCCATGGGTTTATGAGTAATATGTTCCGCGACCTCTTTCATCACGTACATACTAATATCTGAATATACATACTTACCAGGAGTCTTTAAGCCCGAATTCATCATCTGCGGCCACATCACATCTTTGTAATAGTTATTTCTTAGGTAAGCGCTATCCGCTACTTTGACCTGATGGCTCTCAGAATATGTCCTCTGCAAATCTCCCGTTTTTAATTCTTTGTAAAAAGGAATGAACGGGGTAAAACCAGCTTCATGTAATAGTACAGATCGCAAAGTTATATTCTCTTTATCGGTTCCTTTGACCTCTGGTAAAAAAGATCCCATAGTCGCATCTAGATTTAATAATCCTTGATCATATAAATGCATTATAACGGGAGTTGTCCCTGCAATCTTACTGATAGAGGCCAAGTCAAAAATATCTGTGGTCTTAGTAGGTATTTTATTTTCATACGTATGATAACCATACGCCTTATCAAAAATCACCTTTCCATCTTTTACCGCCATCACGACTAGTCCTGGTGTAGCCTTTTCCCGGATAGCCTCTGCAGCAATAGCATCTATTTTCTTAGTCATCTCTTGCAAATCAAGACTAGAAGGAATAACATCATTATACTTGATTATTTTTTGCGAATTACTTGCTGGTTGAGCATGGCATACAGTGAGGGTTCCACAAGCCAATAATAGTGCCGATAAGCTTAATAGTCTATTCATTTTAATACAGGTTTCAAAAGTAAATGTAGTAATAAAGCGCATAAAAACGCAAAAGTACTGTGTCAAAAAAGTAATACAAGAACCACCTATCAACAATCATCTTGGTAGTTGGTATTTTTTAATTAAATTTGATTCATGCCTGAGGTTATAGATGATCGCACCATATTCACACTATTAGAGGTGACCAAAAGTATTCAGAAGACGATTTCTGAGCGCTATCAGAGTCTATTTTGGGTAAAAGCAGAAATGAATAAGCTCAACCACTACAAGCATTCAGGACACTGCTACCCCGAATTAGTCGAAAAAAGAAATGGTAAAATCGTAGCCGAAATTAGATCTATACTTTGGAAATCAGACTTTGAGAGAATAAATGCCCAGTTTATAAAACTTCTCAATGAACCACTTCGAGACGGGATTACTATTTATTTTCAAGCAGGTATTAGCTACGATCCATTATACGGACTTAGCCTCCGAATTGTAGACATTGATGTTTCTTTTGTTCTCGGTGAACTCGAAAAGGAAAAAAAAGAAAGTATACTGAAGCTTCAAAGCGAAGGGATATATTACGCTAATAAGAACTTACCCTTTCCAATACTTCCTAAGCGATTAGCAATTATATCGGTAGATACGAGCAAAGGGCTCTCCGATTTTTATAAAATAATAAACAACAACCCCTGGGGATATAAATTTGAGACAACACTATATACCGCTTTGCTACAAGGAGACAAGTCCATAGCATCTATTATCCAACAGCTTACAATAATTGCAGAGCGTACAGAACAATATGATGCAGTAGCGATTATTAGAGGAGGCGGCGGAGAAGTAGGCTTATCAAGCTACAACAACTACCACTTATCAAAAGCAATAGCAATCTTTCCTATACCCGTTCTTACGGGAATAGGTCACTCTACAAATGAAACAGTGAGTGAAATGGTAGCGTACAAAAATGCTATTACGCCAAGTGAATTAGCCGACTTCTTAATACAGAAGTTTCATAACTTTGCGATTCCATTAGATCAGCTTCAGCAAGAACTAATCAGGCTATCCAAAGTACTATTCCAAACACATAAGTCTGAATTACAGCAATCCATTCAATCCCTTATTTGGCACTCCAAAAGCAGAATAAAAAAAGATAATCATGAGTTAGAACTCATGATTCAGAATTTAAAATTATATGGTCGTACTCGAGTAAAGGCCGAACGACACCAACTGTTTACTCTCACAGAACGTTTATCGTTGTCGAGTCAATACCATATCCAACAACAACGACAGGAGTTAGCAAACTTATCTAGGCTAGTGAATATGGCCGATCCGCGTCTCCTACTCCAAAGAGGTTTCTCTATCAATCGTAAGGATGGAAAAATCATTACATCAATACATCAGCTTGAAGTTGGAGAAGAAATTGAAACCGAGTTTATCGATGGAAGAGTAACAAGTCAAGTAATAAAAAATTAGAAAATACAATGGAAACAAACTATAACTATTTAGATGCATATAATGAACTCAAGCAAATAGTTGCTGAAATCGAGAAAGG
>CANRHE010000154.1 GCA_947630335.1 uncultured Sphingobacterium sp. | reverse complement strand
AAGTTTTAACCCAAATGATTGCTAAAGGTGTTGACGTATGTCGACTAAACTTCTCACATGGTAGCCAAGAAGACCACCTGGAAGTAATCAACACTATTAATGAAATAAATGAAGAGCATTCTTTCAACGTAGGAATATTAGCTGACCTTCAAGGTCCTAAGATTCGTATTGGAAAGATGAAAGAAGGTGGCGCAATATTGGTAAATGGCTCTACAGTAGAAATTACTACAGTAGAACAAATTGGTGATGAAAAAAGAATTTACATTACTTACGAAAATTTCCCAAATGACGTCAAAGAAAATGAAATCATTTTACTAGATGATGGTAAATTACAACTACGCGTTCTTTCTACCAACCATAAAGATTCAGTAGTATGTGAAGTAGTACACGGAGGTATACTAACATCACGTAAAGGAGTAAACTTACCGAATACTAAAGTATCTATCCCGTCACTTACAGAAGAAGATTTAGATAATTTAAATTTTGCTTTAGATCATGGTGCTGATTGGATAGCGATGTCTTTTGTACGTTCAGCAGACGATATCTTTCAATGTAAAGAAATCATCGCAGAAAAAGGAAGCCATGCCAAAATAATCGCTAAAATCGAAAAACCCGAAGCTATCGATAATATAGATGCAATTATAGCAGCTACAGATGCGGTCATGGTAGCACGTGGTGATTTGGGTGTAGAAATGCCGATGGAAGAGGTACCAGGCTTACAAAAAATCATTGTTCAAAAATGTAGAGATTTGTCTAAACCGGTAATTATCGCTACACAAATGTTAGAAAGCATGATTACTACGCCACGTCCAACACGTGCGGAGGTAAATGATGTGGCTAACTCCGTGTTAGACGGTGCTGATGCAGTGATGTTAAGCGGTGAGACATCTGTTGGCGAATTCCCAGAGATTGTCATTGAGACAATGTCTAAAATAATTACACATGTAGAGTCAACATCGTATCCATATTATTGTGAGAAATCGAGTACTTCTCCTAACAGTACAATTATTCCTGACGCTATATGTAGTTCTTCAATTTTCTTAGCAGAAAAAACTAAGGCTTCAGCAATTGCTGTAATGACAGCATCAGGATACACAGCTTTCGAAATCTCGAGTTACCGTCCAGATGCTAACATCTATGTCTTTACAGGTAATAAGAACCTATTAAGACAGCTTAGCTTAGTATGGGGTGTAAGTACATTTATTTACAAAAAATACGAAAGTACAGATGGAACAATCCAAGATGTAAATGACTTATTAAAAGAATTACACCTTGTAGAACCTGGAGAAATTGTTATTAATACAGCATCTACTCCATTACATCAAAAAGGAAAAACAAACACCATCAGAGTGTCAGAAGTAAAATAATAAACTGTTTTAGTTTAATAATAAAAAAGGGATTACAAAATGTAATCCCTTTTTTATTATTTTAGTTAAAAATCAGCTCCTTACCTGACAGGGTACTAAAAAACTTATAAACAAGCTGTTAAATTCTGTTAAAGACACCTTGCAGCTTAAAGACATTACTATTTTTGTAACACATGAAAAAGAAAAGTATAGTTCTGATAATTTGGTTAATGTCCATAGCACTATTAGGTGTAATGGCTATGCAGTACTATTTTATACGAGAAACATACAAGCAAAAATCGGCACTTTTTGACGAGGCTGTTAATACATCTTTAGCCAAAGTAGCTTCAGAATTAGAGAAATCTGAAGTCATAGAGTTTGCTAGAGTACAGGGTAGGACGAATAGACTAAAATACGAAGCTGAACAGGAAAAGCAAAAAAAACTGGCAGAACAGCTGAAGATTCAGCGACAAATTGAAATGCTTAGTATCAAGCAAATGGAAAGTATTCAGCGTTTCCAAGAAGCAGAAGAAAGTTTAAAATCTATTTTTCCAAATGCGACTCCGATTACCAATGAATTCTTTGAAACTTATTATAAACGTAAACAAAATCAGAAGTATATAAGTATTAAACTAGTAGGACAACCAGTCCCTGGTTCATCTATGATTGACTGGTTTGTAGATATCACGGCGACTAAAGAACTTCCTCTCCTAGCAGCACAAGATGACTCGGCAAGATATATTGTTTCGGACGTCGATATTAATTCTGGTGTCATCAAAGAATATCAAGTAGCTACTTTACCCCCTCGTGCTAATAATGATATCATTATTCAACTAAGGGACTTAAGGGAGAAATTGAACACGATGAACAATGAATTCCTTGCAGGTGCAAAAACAGTGTATGATACCGTTGCTGCAATTAGTGGAAAAAGACAAGATTTGGTAGAAGATGTAGCCATAAGTATTCAACTTTCAAATAGACCACTATTAAGCAGAATAAATAATAATTTAATAAGAACGTTGTTAACAGAAGAGTTGGCATCACGAGATATTAATGCACCCTTTAACATTGAAATTAGAGATCGTCAAAAACTCATATTCCAATCAGCCAATGGGGAAGCATTTTCAAAAAATGCACATTTCACTCGATATACAACCGCCCTCTTCCAAGGTGACTTAGGTACGCCTACGGGTCGATTATCTATCTATTTCCCAGACAAAAAGGGAGTAATAGTAGATAATATGAGTTATTTGATCGCTCCTACAATAGCCCTTTTAGCATTACTTATCAGTTGTTTTGCATATACGCTAACGATCATATTCAGACAGAAAAAAATGTCAGAAATGAAAAATGATTTCATTAATAATATGACACATGAATTCAAAACACCTGTAGCTACTATAATGATAGCGAGTGAATCCCTTAAAGATCCAGAGATAGCCAGTAACGAACAGCGTGTAAATAGATTAGCAAATGTTATATATGATGAGAATGTAAGATTGGGCAGCCACATTGAACGGGTATTGAGTATTGCAAAACTTGAAAAAGAAAACCTCCGACTAGAGCATACAAAGCTTCACATGAATCCATTAGTAGAACATGTGCTAGAAAGCATGCAACTTCAATTACAAAAAGCTGGAGGAATAATCCATAAGGAATTAAAAGCAACAAACGACACCGTTATAGGAGATGAACTTCACTTATCTAATGTATTATTTAACTTAGTAGATAACGCCATTAAGTATAGTCCAAAAGCACCTGAGATTACGGTAAAGACATTTAATACCAAAAATAATGTTGTCATCAGTATTACTGACAAAGGAATGGGAATGACTAAAGAACAACAAGAAAAAATATTTGATCAGTTTTATAGAATCCCGACAGGCAATATACATAATGTCAAAGGTTTTGGGCTTGGACTTAGTTATGTGTACGACATCACTAAAAGATTAAATGGAAAAGTACAAGTAAAAAGCGAAAAAGATAAAGGCACAACATTTGAGGTTACATTACCCTTGGAAGGTAAATGAAGATAGACTCAAATTAATGAAAATATAATTATGCAAAAAATATTACTAGCAGAAGATGATCCGAATTTAGGAGAGTTATTAAAAGATTACCTAGAATTAAAAGGTAAATACGAAGTATCACTTTGTCAAAATGGTGAAGAAGCAATCGAGCAATTCAAAAAAGACAAATATGACCTTTGTATTTTAGATGTCATGATGCCCATTAAAGATGGTTTCATGGTAGGTAAAGAAATACGCAAAATAAACGAAACAATCCCTATCATATTCGCGACTGCCAAAAGCATGATGGAAGATAAAACACGTGCATTTGAACTAGGAGGAGATGATTATATCACTAAACCATTTCGTGTAGAAGAATTACTATTACGCATAAATGCTTTATTAAAAAGAGCTTCTAAGGATAAGGAGGAAGAAACTATTGATAAATTTGAAATTGGTAACTATTACTTCGATTACACGAGCCAAATCATCACATACAAAGGTCAGCAACAAAAATTATCTACAAAAGAAGCAGAACTATTAAGATTACTATGCTTGAAGAAAAATGATGTTTTAACACGCGAAGAGGCACTCATAAAAATTTGGCATGATGATAATTACTTTACGGGTAGAAGTATGGATGTCTTCTTAAGTAAGCTACGTAAATACCTTAAAGAAGATTCTAGCGTGGAGATTGTCAACGTACACGGAAAGGGTTACAAACTTTTAGTTAGTTAACTAAATTGAAAAAATTATTTGTAAATGCAAATAAAAAGAAATAGATTTGTTTTCGCTTATAGAGAAAGGCAGAGGGAATAGAACCGATGAAGCCTTGGCAACCTGTCACCAGACAAGGTGCTACATTCTACCTGAAGACATTACATCTTTGGGACAGATAAGCCGAAACTCACTACACCTAGTGACTTTCTCTTTAGCAATATTTTTTTGATAAATAATTAATCATTGATATGTTACTAACGAACAATCTAGGTTACCCAAGAGTGGGACCATTCCGTGAATTAAAAAAAGCAAACGAAGCTTATTGGGCAAAAAAGATTTCTGCAGAAGAATTATTAAACGCTGCTAAAGAAATCCGTATAGCTAATTGGAAAACACAAAAAGAAGCAGGTATTGACCTTATTCCTTCTAATGACTTTTCATTCTATGATCAAGTATTAGACTTATCTTTGACAGTAGGTGCTATTCCCGCTCGCTACAGCTCTTTATTAGACAAAATAGATAACAATTATAGCTTAGACCTATACTTCGCTATGGCAAGGGGATTCCAAGCTGATGGTATAGATGTAACAGCATCTGAAATGACCAAATGGTTTGATACGAATTACCATTACATGGTTCCAGAATTTACCAAAGATCAAACTTTTAAATTATCCTCTGAAAAATTCCTTAACGAATATAACGAAGCTAAAGCAGCGGGTTTTGAAACAAAACCTGTAATCATAGGCCCAATCACTTATTTGTTGATCGGTAAAGAAAAAGAAGCTGATTTTAATCGCATCGACCTAATCGACAATTTACTACCTGTTTACGAGCAAATTATTTCTAAATTAGCTACGGCTGGTGCTAAATATATTCAAATTGACGAACCTTATTTGGCGTTAGACATTGACGATAAAACAAAAGAACTTTACAAAACAGTATTTGCAAAATTAAATGCAGCAGCTGGTGAAGCAAAATTAATTGCTACTACATACTTCGAGGCTTTGAAAGACAACGAAGAATTAGCTTTAAATCTACCAGTACATGCTTTACACTTGGATTTGGTACGTGGCGAAAACCAATTAGACACTGTACTTGCTAAGACTCCCGCTTCATTAATATTATCATTAGGTGTTGTAGAAGGTCGTAACATTTGGAAAAATGATTATGAAAAATCTTTGCAACAAATCAATCAAGCAGTAACGGCCTTAGGTAAAGATAGAGTGTGGGTAGGAACTTCATCTTCTTTATTGCACGTTCCATATGATTTGGATAGTGAGAAAAATGAAACTACATTACCTGCTGAAGTAAAAAACTGGTTGGCATTTGCGAAACAAAAATTAGCGGAAGTAAAAGACTTAGCAATATTAGCGGAAGGTGAAATAGATGCAGCTACAGCTGAACGTTTTGAAAATAATAAAGCAGCTGCGGAAAGTCGTCGCACTTCTCCACTTATTCACAGACCAGAAGTAAAAAATCGTGTTGCTAATATCACTGATGAGGATGCAAAACGTACTTCACCATTTGCAGCACGTAAAGTGGCGCAACAAGCAAAATTTAACCTACCATCGTTTGCTACTACAACAATTGGATCATTCCCACAAACAAAAGATGTTCGTAAATGGAGAGCAGATTTGAAAAAAGGATTGATTACACAAGAAGAGTACGACAAAGCGATTGCAGAAGAAACAGAAAACACAATCCGTCTTCAAGAACAATTAGATATCGATGTATTAGTTCATGGTGA
>CANRHE010000153.1 GCA_947630335.1 uncultured Sphingobacterium sp. | reverse complement strand
AAAGTAAATTATAAAAATGAACATAGATAAAAACGAATTTAGGAAATATGCAGTAAAACACCACGGAATTGGCTCTCAACATGTGGATGGTTTTATTTCAAGAGTTCAAACCAGTATACCTACTAACTTGACTCCTTATATCGTAGAGGAACGTCAACTTAATGTAGCGCAGATGGATGTTTTCTCTCGATTGATGATGGATCGTATTATTTTCTTAGGCGATGGCATCAATGATCAAGTAGCTAATATTATCCAAGCACAGTTATTATTCTTACAATCAACTGATGCACAGCGCGATATTCAAATATACATTAATTCACCTGGTGGTAGTGTATATGCTGGCCTAGGTATATATGATACTATGCAGTACATATCGCCTGATGTAGCTACTATTTGTACAGGTATAGCAGCTTCTATGGGTGCTGTATTATTAGTAGCTGGAGCGAAGGGTAAACGTGCTGCGTTGAAACATTCACGTGTAATGATTCACCAACCGTCAGGAGGTGCACAAGGAGTAGCGGCAGATATGGAAATCAATCTTCGTGAAATGATGAAATTGAAAGAAGAATTGTATACAATAATTTCAGAACATTCTGGTCAATCTTACGAATGGGTAGAAAGATCTTCTGATCGTGACTATTGGATGAAAGCAGCCGAAGCAAAGGAATTTGGTATGATTGATGAAGTTTTGGCTCCCAAAAAAGACAATAAATAATAATGAGTAAAGTTAATAAAGGTATTCAATGTTCATTTTGTGGTATTAGTAAAAATGAAGCGTTAATGCTGATTGCTGGCGACGGTGCACATATCTGTGATCGCTGTGTTACTCAAGCTGGAGAAATCCTTGCTGAGGAAATAAACCAACGTAAAAACAAATCGCTGCAATCGACATTACAACTCATCAAGCCATTAGAAATAAAAGAACACTTGGATCAATATGTAATTGGTCAAGATGATGCTAAAAAAGTTATTTCAGTAGCAGTATATAACCATTACAAGCGTCTTAATCAAAAGTCTAGTGCTGATGAAACTGAAATTGAGAAATCGAATTTAATAATTGTCGGCGAAACTGGAACTGGAAAAACATTGTTAGCTAAAACAGTAGCTAAAATCTTAAATGTTCCTTTCTCAATTGTTGATGCGACAGTATTAACAGAGGCGGGTTATGTAGGTGAAGATGTTGAAAGTATACTCACGAGATTATTACAAGCAGCAGACTATGATGTAGAAGCTGCGGAGCGAGGTATTATATACATCGATGAAATCGACAAAATAGCGCGTAAGAGTGACAACCCTTCGATTACGAGAGATGTGTCTGGAGAAGGTGTACAGCAGGCTTTATTAAAGATATTGGAAGGTACAAATGTAAATGTACCCCCTCAAGGAGGTCGTAAACACCCCGACCAAAAAATGATCACTGTCAACACAAGTAATATCTTATTTATCTGTGGAGGAGCATTTGATGGTATTCAAAAGAAAATTGCTAATCGTTTGAGAACACAAACTGTTGGTTTCAAAATGAATGAGGATGAGGAAGAAATTGACTTAAACAATTTGTATAAGTATATCACGCCTCAAGACTTAAAGAACTTTGGGTTGATTCCAGAGCTTATTGGTCGATTACCTGTTTTATCTTATTTGAATCCTTTGGATAAGGAGACATTATTAAGTATATTAACAAAGCCTAAGAATGCTTTAATAAAACAATATATCAAGCTTTTTGAATACGAAGGCATTGAATTAAAGTTTGATCCAGAAGTATATGAGTTTATTGTTGATAAAGCATGGGAATTCAAATTAGGGGCACGCGGGTTACGAAGTATTTGTGAAGCAATAATGCTTGACGCTATGTTCGAGACTCCTTCCACAAAAGATACAAGTGAGAGTAAGCAACTCCATATCACCTTGGATTATGCAAAAACAAAATTTGCAAAGTCAGACCTTAAAAAGTTAAAAGTTGCTTAATGAATGGCCCTCACAAAATAATGTGAGGGCTTTTTTTTATATTGTAAAACCTTATAAATAAAAAATGAGCACAAAAAAAACAAAAACAGTAGAAAGTCCTATCACACCAGGACTCAAATCTAAAAAAGACATAGTAAATAATTGGTTACCTAGATATACAGGAAAACCCTTAGAAGAGTTTGGTCAATACATTCTACTGACTAACTTTTCAAAATATGTACAGATGTTTTCAGAAATGCATGGTAATGCCCCCATATATGGTGAAGGTAAAGCTATGCAAGCCTGTACTGTAGATGGTATAACTATAATTAACTTTGGAATGGGGAGTCCTATGGCTGCTACGGTCATGGATCTACTCACAGCAATCAATCCCAAAGCGGTTCTTTTTCTGGGTAAAACTGGGGGATTAAAAAAGAAAATTGCGGTTGGTGAATTGATATTACCGATTGCTGCAATCCGAGGTGAAGGAACATCAAATGACTATTTCCCACCAGAAGTACCTTCATTACCTTCCTTTGCTCTTCAGAAAGCAATATCTACCACTATCAGAGACCACTCTAGAGATTATTGGACGGGAACAGTATATACCACAAATAGAAGAGTGTGGGAACACGATAAAGAATTTAAAAAATATTTAAAATCTATACGTGCCATGGCGGTGGATATGGAAACTGCAACTATATTTAGTGTAGGATTTTATAACAAAATACCTACAGGAGCATTGCTTCTCGTATCAGACCAACCTATGGTACCTGAGGGAGTAAAAACTTCAGAAAGTGATCTAACAGTGACAGCTAAGTTTGTGGAAACACATCTTAATATTGGTATAGATGCCCTGAAGCAATTAATAAATCATGGTCTGACTGTAAAACACTTAAAATTTTAGTGTTACATATATAAAAAAGAAGGATATACTATCTATAGTATATCCTTCTTTTTTATATATATTTTTGAGTTTTCAATTTAAAGTCTATATTTGTATTGTGCTTAGACAGTAGCACGCTAATCAAAACCTCTGTAAATTGGTCTTGATTTATAAAGAAGTGGCGAGAGACTGGCTCATTGACCCACTGGCAACCTTCAATTTTTTGAAAAGGTGCCAATTCCTGTCTGACTTCCTATTGAGGTTAGAGAATATAAATGAAATAGAACAATGACTGTAAAACTAACTTCATACACTGAACATATATCTGCTTATATAAATAAGCAAGTTTCAGTTAATATTTCTTCATTTCTTTTTTGTAATTTCCGAATGCGATAGTCGTCTACTGATATTTATATTATAGCTGATTAACTATAAAATCATATACCAGTATTATTGACGACCAACATTAGCGCATTGAAATCTAAAATAAAATAAGTTAACATAATAAACCAACTAGAAATGGCTGACAACAAAAATCTAAAATTCGAAACCTTACAAGTACATGCAGGACAAGAGGTTGACCCTACAACAGGATCAAGAGCTTTGCCTATATACCAAACTACATCATATGTATTTGAAAATGCCGAGCATGGCGCAAATTTATTTGCTCTGAAGCAATTCGGTAATATATACACCCGTATCATGAATCCTACTACCGATGTATTCGAGAAAAGAATTGCGGCTTTAGAGGGTGGTGTTGCAGCAGTAGCTGTTTC
Organism: uncultured Sphingobacterium sp.; assembly: GCA_947630335.1. GTDB lineage: Bacteria > Bacteroidota > Bacteroidia > Sphingobacteriales > Sphingobacteriaceae > Sphingobacterium. The sequence goes on along the minus strand of CANRHE010000153.1, from coordinate 2,268 downwards.
TTCAGGACAAGCGGCACAATTCATTGCTTTAAATAATATATTAGAAAGTGGTGATAATTTTGTAGCGGGTGCAAATCTATATGGAGGATCGTACAATCAATTTAAAGTTGCTTTTAAAAGATTAGGTATCGAAACTCGTTTTGCTGACGATACCGATCCAGATCAAATCGAGAAATTAATTGATGATAACACAAAAGCAATTTATATAGAAACTATCGGAAACCCGAGTTATAATATTCCAGATTTTGAGAGAATTGCGGCGATTGCGCGCAAATATGACTTGCCATTAATTGTAGATAATACATTCGGTGCGGGAGGTTATCTTTTCAAACCTTTGGAGCACGGCGCGAATGTAGTAGTCGAGTCTGCGACGAAATGGATTGGTGGGCATGGAACAAGCGTTGGTGGCGTTATCATCGATGGGGGTAACTACAATTGGGGTAATGGTAAATTCAAACAATTCTCAGAACCATCAGAAGGATACCATGGTTTAGTTTTCTCGGATGTATTTGGTGAAAATGGTCCATTTGGTAACATCCAATTTGCTATTAGAGCGCGTGTAGAAGGTTTAAGAGATTTTGGCCCTGCCCTTTCTCCATTTAATTCATTCTTATTGGTGCAAGGATTAGAGACATTATCACTACGTGTTCAACGTCATGTCGATAACACGTTAGAAATAGCACAATGGTTAGAAGCGCATCCACAAGTGGAAAAAGTAAGCTATCCTGGGCTTAAGAGTCACCCTTACCACCAAAATGCACAAAAATATTTAAAAAATGGATACGGAGCAGTACTTTCATTCACAATAAAAGGCGGTACTGAAAAAGCAAATCAATTTATCGATTCATTAGAGTTGATCAGTCATTTGGCAAACGTAGGAGATGCTAAAACATTAATTATTCACCCAGCAGCAACTACCCACCAACAACTTGATGAAGAAGCACAGCGTAAAGCAGGAGTATATCCTGGATTATTACGCTTATCAGTTGGTATTGAACATATTGATGATATCAAGCAAGATTTAGAACAAGCATTTGAAAAGATAAAATAATAAATACAAATGAGTAAAAAGTTAACGATTGGTATTTTTGGTTTTGGTGTGGTAGGCCAAGGTTTATATGATATTATCAAAACTAAAAATCTTAATCTAGAGATTAAAAAATTTGTGATAAAGAATGCGGACAAAAAAAGAACGTTACCCGCAGAATTATTTACAACAGATCCTGATGCTATATTGAACGACCCAGAAATAAACACTGTAGTAGAGTTAATTGATGATGCAGACGCGGCATTTGAAATTACTAAACGCGCTTTATCTTCTGGTAAAAATGTCGTATCAGCGAATAAAAAAATGATTGCCACGCATCTTGAAGAATTAACGGAGATTCAACAAAAATATGGTACCTCATTATTGTATGAAGGAGCCGTATGTGGTAGTATTCCTATTATTAGAAATTTGGAAGAGTATTACGACAATGAGCTTTTGCATTCGGTAAGTGGTATCTTCAATGGTTCATCAAATTACATACTATCAAAAATTTTTAACGAGAATCAAAGCTATGCTGAAGCTTTGAAAAAGGCTCAAGATTTGGGTTTTGCAGAGACAGATCCTATACTCGATGTAGGAGGATTTGATCCGAAGTTCAAATTGACCATTGTAGCATCACATGCTTATGGTTTATTCTTAGATCCTGATACAATATTGAACTTAGGTATTGATAAGCTATCCGATGCCGATGTTCGCTATGCTAAAGAGAAAAACTTAAAAATAAAACTGATACCGTTCGCTAAAGAAATAAATAATAGCGAAGTTGTTTTATATGTTTTACCGAAATTTATTTCAAAGGACAATATTCTGTATAATGTTGAGAACGAAAATAATGGGGTATTAGTTAAGGCAGCATTTGCTGACGAACAGTTCTTCTATGGCAAAGGGGCTGGAGGACATCCAACGGGTTCGGCGGTATTATCTGATATCACTGCACTACGATATGATTATCGCTATGAGTATAAAAAACACTTAACGGAAAAAGAACTAAAATATTCCACAAATTACGAGTTAAAGGTATATTTCCGTTATCAAAATGATGATATACTGGATAATATTAATTTTTCTACTATATCGGAACGTTATTATAGTGAAGATACCAAATATGTGATTGGAACTATTGAGTTAAAAGAAATCATTAGTAAAAGAGTATTAATTAATGCTGATGGTAATTTTATAGCAGAAATATAACTCATCTACAGTAAATTATAAGCAAAAAG
>CANRHE010000152.1 GCA_947630335.1 uncultured Sphingobacterium sp. | reverse complement strand
TTCCTATGTACTTCCTCAAGTTTAACACGGACTTCATTCGGACATAGTGCGGACTTTATACGGACTTCATTCGGATACAGACGAATGAAGTCCGTATGAAGTCCGTATATACTATGGGTAATGTCTCTACTATTATGCAAGTTGGTACGAACCTCTTATACAGCTAACCACCAGCAAACCCGAGTAAAATAACACGTGGGTAATCAGATAATAAACTTATTAATCATGTCTTACAAACCGCAACATACAATAGCGAAGCGCGAGCAATATTCATTTTGTAAACAGCTATTTGGAATGTATTATAATAAAAATTAAATTGATTAAAGGAGTAAAAAATAGAAACAAATAACAAGTAATGTTGTTCTAATAAATAGAATTATCAACTTATGGCATTTTTAGATTATTACAAGGTATTAGGCGTTGATAAGAGCGCTTCCGACAGCGATATTAAAAAAGCATATCGCAAGTTAGCGCGTAAATATCATCCTGATGTAAACCCTGGCGACGAAGAAGCAAAAAAGAAATTTCAGGAGCTTAATGAGGCCAACGAGGTACTGGGCGACGCAGAAAAGAGAAAAAAATACGACCAATACGGTGAAAACTGGAAACATGGAGAAGAGTATGAAAGGGCTCAGCAACAATACGGAGGTGGTCCACGTGGTTCGGCCGGTCAAAATCCTTTCGAGGGATTCGACTTTAACTATAATGGTAATTATGATTCTGGAGAGTATTCTGACTTTTTCGAACAACTTTTTGGTTCTAAACGTGGAGGTGGGCGCCAAACCAGCTTTAGAGGACACGATTACACTTCTGATGTACAGCTAACGTTACAAGAAGCTTCAACCACTCATCAAAGAACTTTTACTGTCAATGGACGAACCATACGCATTACGGTACCGGCTGGCGTAGAAGATGGGCAAAAAATTAAACTAACGGGGCAAGGTGGAAAAGGGCAAAATGGTGGTCCCAATGGTGATATTTACATCACATTCCACATCCAACCTGACCCAGTGTATGTTAGAAAAGGTAATGACATTTATAGTAAAGCAGATCTAGATGTCTTTACGGCAATCTTAGGGGGGGAGGCTACTATACAAACATATCAAGGTCCAGTAAAAATAAAAGTAAAGCCATATACGCAAAATGGACTTAAAGTACGACTTAAAGGAAAAGGATTCCCGGTCTATAAAAAAGAAGGTTCATTTGGGGATTACTATGCTGAAATTAATATTAAAGTTCCAACGTCGCTTTCTGAAGAACAACTGGAATTATTAAGAAAAGTATCAACAATTAATAGTTAAAAAATGGAAACTCAACTATATAATATCAATGACATTTGTCAATCGTACAAGATAGAAAACACTTTCATTTTAGAATTAAGCAATTATGGATTAATTGAAATTCAATATATTGAAAGTCAACCTTATTTAAATGAAGAGCACTTATCGAAAATTGAAAGGTTCTATACCTGGCATCACGAATTAGATCTTAATTTCCCTGCCCTTGATGTAGTTGATCAACTTTTGGAAAAAATTAATGTATTGCAAGAGAGAGTTAGAATTTTGAACAATAAATAATATCACTGTACAGTGATGTGATCGCTGAGGAGAATGTTATTTTTTAAATCAGAAAACTCAATTATATAGTTACTTGGGCAAAGTTTGACGACTATATCTTTAGAATTGGTTTTTGGGGCCAGAATCTGAAAATATTGAATCCCTAAAGATTGTTCATATTTAGCGTATATTTTAAGAAAAACTCGATTGTGGTTTTTAAACAGATCTTGAGGTATAGGAATAGTAGTGAATACCTGCTTACTCGGCATACAATTAGAAATCTTCCAACTGGTGGTCGATAAGTATTTGTTTTGCAATTCCTTACTATTAATACGTGCTAAGTAGTCTAAAAATGAAAAACGTCGTGTTAAATTCTTTCCAGCCGGAATATAATATACCAAACTCAATGCTTGCATATCATCATAAGGAATAAGCACGTGACGAATATCCAGATCATCTAAGATGAAATCTTTTTGGTAATAATAGCTTGAGTCTAAAGTTATCTTTTGAAACGCTAAGGTATCCTTCTTACTTGGTCTATGCTTAACTGCAAGTAAATGATAGCGAGAGCCAGAGGATGGTACCGCTGTAAAAAGAACTTGTTTTCCCCTTCCTGTTAAATTCACTTTTTTAATATAGCGTGGTCCTCTGCATATAAACTATCTAATCGTACACCTTCTTGAGAATCAATGTGTGGGTAATAGTTACCGTATACCCACACATTGATGTCTTCCTCCGGATTAAAATATCTATCTACATCAGTTACAAATACACCATTTTTAGCAAAGCGTGATGAGCTGCAGCTAAACATTAATAATAAACTAATGTAAAAAAGTATTTTAAAACGAGTCATATATCATTAGTTATTGAATAAAGCCACCTTGTTTAATATTGCCTACGGTTATAACATTTTGATTCTCTCCGGAAACCTTAAGATCAACTCCTAGAGAAAATCTAAATCCAACAGGTTGACCATTGATAATTCCAGAATACCACTTTCCATAATTTTCAATCGCATCAATCAGTGAAGCACCCAATTGTTTGTTTGTTTCGTTGATAATTTTAAAATTTGTTGGTATACCCTCTTTATTTATTTCAAAATAGACCTCTACATTTCCATCTTCCTTTTCGCGAATCATTGTTTCAAGATATACAAAATGTTTACTTACAAAGGATCTAAAACCATTAAAGCCATCCTTTGGTTCAGGCATTATCTCAACTTTTTCATAAGGCGTCAAGTCCAACTTAATAGGTAAAGTGTAGATAACCCTAACTGTTTTACCATTCTGTATACCTGAACTCCATTTTGGTGCGGAGCGAAGCATATCATTAGCCGCATCACCTGTATCGTAAATTAAATCTTTAGTAATCTTAAAATTCGATAAACTACCGTCTTTTACTACGATGAAAGATACATTCAAAGTACCTTTTAAACCGGCATCAATTGCAGCCTGTGGATATTGATATTATCACTAATCCAACGGCGGAATTGTTTAATACCACCACTAGGAACAGGCATAATTTCAACTTCATTAAATATTAAATCTGGACTATTAGCATCTTGATTATTATTCCTACGATTCTTACTCGTATCCTCCTGTAAGATAGGATAATTTGATAATTCTTGTTTTTCATTTTTCAAATCACTTAGAGGTACCTTCACATCCTCTACTCTATCTTTGACTTCCTTAACAATTTCCTTTGCTTTACTCGTATTGAAAACTAAAGTAGATAATACTACTATTCCTAATACAGGCAAGACTGCGAGGTATAAAATTTTTTATTACTATTCGATTTATTTTTAAATAACATCATGATTCTTTTCTTTAAAAAGGATTGATTTGAAAACTCATGTCGAAACAAATTGATATCTGTCTGCATGGCATGAGATAATAATAACTGGGCATACGACACCTTATCCGAAGAACAGATTTCGTCTGCTATACATTCATGTTGAAATTTTAGCTCCTTTTTAATCCAATAAACTACTGGATTGAACCAATTGAAGATGCTCACTAGCTCCAATAGAACAATATCATAGGAATGACCTTGTAATGCGTGGACGCGTTCATGATCTTCAATTTCTTTCACCCCCTTAACTTTGGAACCCAATACTATTTTCTTAAAAAATGAAAAACTAGTAAATGATGTATCTCGTTGAAAAGCTTTACGTAATTTATATATACGCCATAGAACCAATAGTAATGTACCTCCTACTCCTAACCAATAGGTGAAACGTAGAATATCTATCAGATAAAGAGACTGTGCCCCTTGTCGAGAATATACAATCACACCATCAATAGCTGTAAAATGAATCGTAGTTATAGGTTCATTAGATACGGACAGAAATGACATATCAATATATACGCCTATTGGGATTAATAAGGAAACAATGACCATTCCTAATAAATAGACTCGATTCCATTGAAAAAAAGTTAAATTTCGATTTGCTCTTCCGCTTTCGTTAGTTCTTTAATTTCGTCCATAACTCTATTCATTAAAAATAATGGCACGTATGCCTATAATCGATTACAGATAATCGATTACAGAAGCTAATACATAACTAAAAATTTAGTTATATAAGTTTTTTATTATAAAATCAATCCATTCGCCAACGTCTATTTGATTTTTTATCAGCCTGTTTAGCTTTCCGATCCAACCGAGCTAATACTTTTGACCTTGGAATTTTCGTGGCTATTCTTTTTTTCTGCGGCATAAGTATCTTATTCACGATATCTAATAATCGGTCGACAGCAATTTCTTTATTTGTCAATTGGCTACGAGTTGTAGACACCTCTATGTATAATAATCCATCGGCCTGTACTCTATGTTTTAAAACTTGCAGAATACGAGATTTCTGATCATAACTAAGAATTTCAGAAGATTGAAAGTTCCATAATAAAGTTACTTTAGTTTCTACTTTATTTACATTCTGACCACCTGCTCCACTAGATCTAGAAGTTTTGAACTTAATTTCTTTTAGAATATCTTCTGATTTAATTCGCATATTTGAAAATTTACGATTTTATTGCAAAATCATAATAAAACCTTACTTACTTTTGGGTGTTATAAATATATAAACAAATATTCATGAAAATAGGAATAGTTTGCTATCCGACATTCGGCGGATCTGGAGTAGTAGCGACGGAATTAGGTAAGGGTCTTGCCGCTAAGGGTCATCAAGTACACTTCATTACCTATAGTCAACCCGCACGACTAGATTTTTTTTCGGAAAATCTATATTATCATGAGGTAGCAATCTCGCAATATCCTTTATTTGATTTCCCACCGTATGAATCGGCCCTAGCAAGTAAGCTAGTAGACGTTGTACGGTTTGAAAAACTAGATATACTACATGTACACTATGCTATTCCACATGCATCAGCAGCTTATCTAGCTAAACAGATATTGAAATCCTATGGGATAGATATTCCTGTCGTAACAACTTTACACGGTACAGATATTACACTAGTAGGCAAGGACAAAAGTTTTAAACCTGTTGTTACATTTTCGATTAATCAGTCTGACGGTGTCACTACTGTATCAGAAAATCTAAAACAACAAACCTTAAGCTCTTTCGATATTACCCAAGATATCAAGGTAATTCCTAATTTCATCGATCTGACACGTTTTGCTAATAGAAAAAGAGAACACTTTAAAAAAGCAATTGCTCCTGACAATGAACGCATAATGATACATACCTCGAATTTTAGAAAGGTTAAAAATACAGGTGATGTTGTAAAGATATTTCATAAAGTCAATCAAGTCATCCCAAGTAAGTTATTAATGGTTGGCGATGGTCCTGAGCGTGGTAATGCAGAAGAATTATCAAGACAACTTGGTATATCTGGGAACATACGTTTCTTGGGTAAACAAGATGCTATCGAAGAAATTCTTTCAGTGTCGGATTTATTCCTTATGCCTTCTTCATCAGAAAGCTTTGGTCTAGCAGCCTTAGAAGCTATGGCTTGTCGTGTACCTGTCATTTCTTCAAATACTGGGGGACTACCAGAGTTAAATGTTAATGGCACTACAGGATTCCTTAGTGATGTAGGTGATGTAGAGGACATGGCTAAAAATGCTATATATATTCTGGAAGATTGCAATCGTATCGAAAAATTTAAAGAAGCTGCATACGAGCATGCCAAAACTTTTGATATAAACAAAATTTTGCCTTTGTATGAGGAGTATTATCGAACAACGATTGATAGAGTAAAAAATAACTAATATTTTAAATAGTTTAGGAATAAACGCTTAAAAAAAAATCATATCTTTGGCTTTTGGAAACACTCCAAAAATATCTAAGATGAAATATAAACGT
>CANRHE010000151.1 GCA_947630335.1 uncultured Sphingobacterium sp. | reverse complement strand
TTAGCTGAATTTGTTAAGGGGAATAGCAACTCTTGTAAGGCAATTTTAAATGGAGTCAAAGAGGGTTTGGTATGGGGTATTAGGACAAATAATAGTTAGGTTATGGATTTGATATTTTATAGTATTGATATTATTTTATTTATTCTTTTTACTGTATGGATTTTATATCTACTAGTCTACGCTATAGGCTATCGTTTGCCTAAGAGGAGAATAAATCATATTGCAACTTCTAATAAGCGTTATTTGGTCGTTTTTCCAGCGTACAAAGAAGATGTTGTAATTGTCGAAAGTGTAAATAACTTTTTGCAGCAAACTTACCCTTCTTATTTATACCAAGTTACAGTTGTCGCTGATAGTTTAAGACAAGATACTTTAATGGCTTTAAAAGCTCAAAATATTCAGATTGTTATTCCAACTTTTGTAAAGCGTTCAAAAGCTTTGGCTTTATCTTTAGCTATAGAGTCTAATAAGCATTCGGAATTTGATGCTATCGTTATTCTTGATGCGGATAACCATGTTGATTCAGATTTTTTGAACAGAATTAATAGTACCTTTTCTATTGAAAATACGGCTATTCAAGTGCGTAGGGTAGCTAAAAGTCAAGAGAGTGAGATCGCTTATTTAGATGGGTTGAGTGAGGAGTTGAATAACTCTATATTTAGGCAGGGACATAATAATCTTGGACTACCAGCTGCTCTTTCAGGATCGGGTATGGTATTTGAAATGAATTGGTTTAAGAATGCTATATCTCAGATAGATTCTGTTGGTGAGGATAAAGAATTGGAACTTTTATTGTTGAAAGATAAGATTAATATATATTATTTAGAAGATGTATATGTATATGATGAAAAGATAAGTGCGAATAAGGATTTTTCAAACCAAAGAAGACGATGGATAGCTTCCCAACTTGATGTTTTTATTAAAATTTCTAAGGAATTTGGAAATATTTTGAAAAGTAGAAATTGGTTTATGTTGGATAAGATGATCCAATGGTCTATCCCTCCGCGTATTTTGATGTTAGGTTGGGGGCCGCTTTGGATTATTTTATTATTTTTTATTAATCCCCTATTAACCTTAAAATGGTTGACTATTTATGTTGTTTTTTTTATAGCACTTTTAATAGCCCTACCAAATCAATATTATACTAAGCGTACCTGCCAGGTTCTTTTTAAATTACCAGGATTGCTAATTGCTATGTTACGCAGTCTTGTAGGTCTCAAATCAGGAAAAACTACATTCATACATACTCCACATGGAAAAAGTTAAAAAGGTTTTTATAATAGAAGCACAAAGGATATTTCGTCGAGAAAAGCATGGTATGGATTTCGTTGCTTTAGAATTGATACGACAACTTCAGAAATTAGATTTATATAATCAGTATATAATTGCGGTAGGTCCTGGAGATGATGTATGTTTGCGTGAAACTAAAAATTTTAAAATTGAAGTATTAGATAGTTCTAATTATCTGATTTGGGAGCAGTTATTATTACCTAATTTGGTCAAGAAGTATAATCCTGATTTACTACATTGTACTTCTAATACAGCTCCTCTTAGCGTTAATTGCCCTGTGGTATTAACTCTTCATGATGTTATTTTTATGGAGGGTAAACTGGGCAATGGAGCATCTTTATACCAACGTTTAGGAAGAATATATAGACGTTTTGTGGTTCCTCGTATTTTAAACAAAGTAAGCTCAATAATCACAGTTTCGCAATATGAACAAGATAATATTGTTAGTCGTTATCCTTATTTAAAGAATAAGGTCAAGGTAGTATACAATGGAGTGGGTGAAGAATTTATTCCAGTAAAAGTTAGTAAAGTTATAAACAAGGAGGGGCTAGAAAGAAATAGTTATTGGCTTTTTTTGGGCAATACGGATCCTAAGAAAAATTTAGATAATACGCTCTTAGCTTTTGCCCAGTATTTAAATAAAAGTCAATCCAAGCGTAATTTACTTTTAGTGGATATATCGAAGACTACTTTAGTATCGTTACTAGATAAATTGAATATTAAGTGTATCGAACCTTATTTAATTATTAAGAGTTATATTTCACATGATCAGTTACCAGATTGGTATAGTTATGCATTTGGATCATTATATACTTCCCTTCGTGAAAGTTTTGGTTTGCCGTTGCTAGAATCAATGGCTTGCGATACTGTAGTGATAGGCTCCAATACATCTGCTATTCCAGAAATTGCAGGCGAAAGTATCGTTTATGTTGATCCTGTCAACCCCAATAGTATTTCCGAAGCAATGTTGTCGTTGGAAAAAAGTCCATCATTAATGATGGAAAAGATACAATTAGGAAGAGATAGAAGGGCATTATACTCTTGGTCAAAAACTGGAGAGGGAACTTTATCAATCTATAATGAATTATTGAAATCGAATTCTAAATCACATTAGTTTTTATTATCTATGAATATACCAAAGGTAAGTGTAATAATGCCAGTTTATAATACTGAGAAGTATTTAAAGGCAGCCATTGATAGTGTTTTAAATCAAACACTTCAAGAGTGGGAACTTATATTGGTCAATGATGGTTCGACAGATAATAGTCTATCTATTTTACAGTATTACGCAAATGTTGATAAACGTATTACTTTTTTGGATCAAAGTAATCAAGGTGTATCTGTTGCTAGAAATAACGGTATTTCAGTTGCAAAAGGAACCTTTATATATTTTTTGGACAGCGATGATGAAATTAAACTAAATACACTAGAAGTCGCTTACGATAATTGTTTCCAGTTTAATTCGGATTTTCTTTTTTTTGATGCAGATGTTCAGTTTGATAAGCAGCCTGATGAAAGAATTATTAATTTGAATTACGTACGTAAGGTTACGCAACCTTTTGAAGTTAAAGATGGTGCTGAAATGCTTCAATCTATAATTCATGTTAATGAGTATTTTGTTATTCCTGGTTTACTATTTATTAGAAGACAATTTCTAGATGATAGTAATATTCTTTTTCTTGAAGGTATCGTACATGAGGATGAATTGTTTACGACACATCTTTTTTTGAAGAGTACGCAAGTGATGTATTTACCCTATTCTTTATTGATACGTAGATTTAGAGAGGGTTCAACAATGACAGTACCTATGAAAATGAGAAATATAGAAAGTTACTTTATAGTAGCTGATACTATTAAGGAGTTAGGAAAAGATAATTCTTCTTATAATAATGTTATCGATTTATATCTAAAAAAACTGTTGAATACTGTATTATGGAAGGCACATGTTATGCCTTTAAATGACCGTATAACGATATTTCAACATGCAATCCGGGATTGGTATTTTTATATCGATATGAGGAGTTTTTTTGTTTTGTTATTGAGAAAGTATATCACTAGAAAATGAGTTCAAGTGCGCAATTTTTTTCTGGAGTTTTATTCACTGCTCTTTCTAAATATGCTAATTTATTAGTCAGTTTATTAGTCACTGCTATTTTATCAAGATTATTATTGCCCGAACAATTTGGTGTTGTTGCAATAGCTACAGTAGTTGTCTCTTTTCTTTCAATTTTTGCAGATGTAGGCTTTACTTCTACTATTATTCAGTTTAAGAATTTAGAACAGCAAGATCTAAGTAAGTTGTTTTCAATATCATTTTATTTAGCGGTAGTTTTATCTTCTTTTGTTTTCTTCGGATCTGGTTTATTAGCAAATTATTATGATGATGTGTTATTGAAACCAATTTGCCAACTGCTTGCAATTCATTTATTTTTCAATACTCTTTCTGTTGTTCCGAATGCTATTTTTTATCGCGAGAAACTATTTAAACAGATTGCTATTCGAAGTACTATTGCTCAAGTATTAGGCGGTATTTTGGCGGTTGGTTGGGCCTTAAATTATGGAAATGTATTTGCACTAGTTATTAATCCTATTCTCTCTAGTTTTTTAATATTCATAATTTCTTATAGACGATTTCCTCTAAGGTTTCAATTTATATTTTCTTTAAAGTCCATAGCGCATACCTTTCGTTATTCTTTATATCAGTTTTTGTTTAATATTATTAATTTTTTTAGTCGTAATATAGATACTTTAGCCATTGGAAAGCATTTGGGGGCTATTCCTTTAGGTTATTATGATAAAGCGTACCGTTTGATGTCGCTCCCTTTGCAAAATATTACTCAGGTGATAACACCAGTCCTTCATCCTCTCTTAAGTGCGCATAGTGATGAGGAAGGGTATTTGATGAAGGTTAATGAATCCATCAGTAGATTACTAGCTATAATTGGCTTTCCAATGTCTATATGGTTGTTTTTTGTGTCTGATGAACTTGTATTTTTGTTCTTTGGTTCTCAATGGGGAGCTGCTGTACCTGCTTTTCAATATTTGAGTCTCTCTGTAGGTATACAATTGTTGCTTTCATCATCAGGGTCTTTTTTTCAAGCCGGTGGCGATACACGTAACCTTTTTGTTTGTGGCGTATTTTCTTCAATTTTTAATGTTACTGGGATTTTAATCGGTACGTTTTACTTTGAAAGTATTGAAGCTGTTGCAATAGGTCTTCTCATAACATTTTGTATTAATTTTGTTCAAGCATATTGGCTGCTATATTTTAAAGTTTTCAAAGCAAGTAGTTCTCAATTTTTTGCGCTTTTAATACGTCCAATTTTTTATAGTATTTTATTAGCTGGTGTGTATAGCGTATTATATAATTATGTTAATTATGATAACATGTTGACCGGCTTTGTATTGAAGACATTTATTTATGGAATAGCTATGTTGCTCATTATTTATTTTGGTGGCTATAGAAACGATATTATATCATTTTTTAAGAAAAGAAAGGGGGGGAATTAGTAGCAATGAAGGTTTTGTTTTTTTTGTTTCATGGTTTTAGTGATACGAGTGGGATTACTAAGAAGGTGCTTGGACAGGTAAAGGGACTACGAAATAATAGTGTAGATGTGGATCTAGGATATTATGATATTCTTGATGATGGTCGAAGGTGTTGGGTTATAGGAGAAAAGCCAGTCGTTTCTTTGGGTAAAGGTGTTATAGGTAAATTAAGAAAAAGAATAGATTTTAGAAGTCTTTCCAAGTATATTGTAGAACAAAAATACCAGTTAATTTATATTCGCTCCTTTCATAATGCTAATCCATTTACCATATCTTTTGTCAAGAGCCTCAGGAAACTTGGCGCAAAAATTTTATTAGAGATTCCGACGTACCCCTATGATCTAGAATATCAAGGTTGGAAAGATCAAATTCCACTATTAATAGATCAAATTTTCAGAAAAAGACTTGTACGATACGTAGATACAATAGTGACATTTTCGGATGATAATTATATTTTCGAAAAAAAAACTATTCAAATTTCTAATGGAATTGACTTCGATGTAGTCCCTCTTCACCAGAAGGTAGTAAAAAGGCATGATGAGGTTCATTTAATTGTTGTAGCAGAAATTCACTACTGGCATGGAATCGATCGTATAATAGAGGCAATTGCAGCTTATAATTCATCTTCGCACGATACGAAGTTCTTTTTACACATTGTAGGAGATTATTTTAGTGACCGAGAAAAAAGAGAAATTGAAGGGCCAATTAATGAATATCATTTAAATGAGTTCATAGTTAGGTATGGCTCATTGTATGGAGAAGATTTAAATGCTGTTTTTAATAAGTGTGATTTTGCTATTGGCAGCTTAGGGAGACATCGTACCGGTATATCCCGTATGCGTAGTTTGAAAAATAGGGAGTATGCTGCACGTGGAATTGCATTTGCTTATGCCGAATCTGACCCTGATTTTGATAATTCTCCATACGTTATTCGCTTTACTCCTGATGAAAGTAAGCTTAACTTAGAGCCTATAATCAGTTATTTAGAATCCAGTAGAAAAGAGCCAGAAGAGATAAGGGATTCTATAAGACATCTATCATGGACAAATCAAATGAAGGTTGTTTTACAAGCTTTAAATGAATTATAAACGACTTAGTTATTTTTGTCAAAAAGTAATATGAATTCTATTTTTAATATGATATCAGGTTTATTATGCTAATAACGATTTTTTGGATATTAG
>CANRHE010000150.1 GCA_947630335.1 uncultured Sphingobacterium sp. | reverse complement strand
GTAGGTCGGTGCCTTTTTTAATACAAAAGCCTTAGTAGAAATACTAAGGCTTTTTGCGTTATAAATACTTTTAATATATATGTTATAAGTGATAGCTTAATCTCCTTATCATTTAAGCTATGTTCTATGTTAGTTGTTTCCGTACTTTATAGTGAATTAACTTCTTAATATATTATGATCTATAATATGTATGAAATAATTTCTATTGTACGTTTTTTTAGCCTCTTCACTGCTCTGATTGTTCGCAATGACGAGAGAGCTGAGAGATACTCTTTCTTAATTCATCGTATTAGTTAGTAGCTAATACTCAGCTGTAGTACTTTATAGAAAACATTGCGTTAAAATGGTTTATACTATTCCTTTTGCTTATGATTGATTAATCTATAATTATTCTAAATGGGTTAATCGGAGATTGATGAGGATGAGGTACTTATATAGAATAAAAAAAAGCGATAATTAATTATCGCTTTTATCTTAGATCATTGATATAGTAGTTTTTATATTTCTCTTTATTAAGTGTAAATAATGATGCTGGAAGTTCATTTTTAGAACTTAACTTTTTGATAGTATAAATATATCTTCTTCTGGATTTATCAAATAATGTAACACTGTTGATCGTATTATTTTTTGAAACATTTAATATTATTTTTGAATAATTTGTTTTTGTATCAATAGGTATTAATTCAATTTCTTTATTCGCACCTGTATTCGTGTTATTTCTGTTTAATAATTTATAGTTATAGCCCTTTTGGTAAAATGTAAATAGGTTATTTGGACCAATTATATTGCTATTATTATCTATATCTGAAATATTAATTTCTTTATCCTCTTCTGAAATATTCCAAATTGTTTTTCCGTTGGAAATTATTTCGCCTTCGTTTAAGAGTATATTATATTGATTTTTTGGCTTGTGAAGATACAGCATACCCTGAGATGTATGTTCTATTTGGCCTCTTTCATTTGCCAAGTGAAAATCAAAAGTAGCCTCAATATTTTTATAACTATCATATTTTGCAGCGACTTCGTTCATTATTTTCTTTACTGCTGGATCATTTTGAGCATAAGTAAATAAACTAAATGTAGATATAATGGTACTTAATAATAATTTTTTCATATTAGTTTTCCTTTCTTAATGTTTCTAAAAATTGTTCTAACGAATATTCATCAGGGTATAATACTTCCCTTGCTTTTGAACCTTCAAACTGTCCGACTATCCCTGCAGCTTCTAGTTGATCGATGATACGTCCTGCTCTATTGTACCCTAATTTAAGTTTTCTTTGAATTAGAGATGTAGAGCCTTGTTGATGCATTACAATAAGACGAGCAGCTTCTTCGAATAATTGATCTCTATCGGACAGATCAAAATCTGTTGATCCCGAACCTTCTCCTGATTCATCGACATATTCTGGTAACATAAATGCTGATGGATATCCACGTTGCCCACCAATAAAATCTGAAATATTCTCTACTTCTGGAGTATCAACAAAAGCACATTGAATTCGAATAAGATCAGATCCTGTTGCTAATAACATATCTCCGCGTCCTATTAATTGATCTGCTCCTCCAGAATCTAAAATTGTTCGAGAGTCTATCTTTGATAATACTCTAAATGCTAAACGCGCAGGAAAGTTAGCTTTAATAGTACCGGTTATAATATTTACGGACGGTCTTTGTGTGGCTATTACTAAGTGAATACCTACGGCTCTAGCCAATTGGGCTAATCTAGCTATTGGATTTTCTACTTCTTTACCTGCTGTCATCATTAGATCTGCAAATTCATCAACTATAAGAACTATAAATGGTAAGAATCGATGACCCTCCTCAGGGTTTAATCGGCGATTAACAAATTTTGCATTATATTCCTTTAAATTCCTTACCTGAGCATTTTTTAACAAGTCATAGCGTTGATCCATCTCAATACACAAAGAATTCAAAGTGTTAATCACTTTTTTAGTATCAGTGATAATGGCATCTTCTTCACCAGGTAATTTAGCAAGGAAGTGTCTTTCCACTTTCTTGAAAAGAGATAATTCAACTTTTTTAGGATCGACTAATACAAATTTTAATTCTGCAGGATGTTTTTTGTATAATAAGGAGGTTAATATGGCATTTATACCAACCGATTTACCCTGACCAGTAGCCCCTGCAACGAGAAGGTGAGGCATCTTGGCTAAGTCCGCAATATATACTTCATTAGAGATAGTTTTACCTAAGGCTATTGGTAGATCCATTTCTGTTTTTTGAAACTTCTCTGTAGCTAATACTGAGCGCATAGATACCATCTCTGGACTACTATTCGGAACTTCTATACCAATAGTTCCTTTACCTGGCATAGGTGCTATAATACGTATACCTAGAGCTGCCAAACTTAAGGCAATGTCATCTTCTAAATTTTTAATTTTAGAAATTCTTACCCCTGGTTTTGGAATAATCTCGTAAAGAGTAACTGTTGGACCTATTGTGGCTTTGATATGTTCAATTTCAATATTGTAATTGCGTAAGGTATCAACAATTTTATTTTTATTAGCTTCTAGCTCTTGTTGATTAATAGTTATTTTGCCTGTGCCGTACTCTTTTAATAAATCTAAGGTGGGATGTTGATAACCTGATAAATCTAATTTGGGATCATATTCTCCAAACTGTGCTACTAAATCATTGGCTGTTATTTGTTTTTCCTCTTTAACTTCTTCAACATCAAGTGCCAAGTCTATTTCTTCGCTTTGATCAGCTAGTAAAGATTCTACTGGAGGATCAATAGTAAATTGTACCGAATTCATTGTGTCGTGCTCCGATACTTTTTCCTCCTCTTGTTTAGTTGCTTCGAATGCTAAACTCTCCTCTAGTTCTTCCTCATCTAATACAATATCGGATTCCTCACGTATGTCTTGGTGTAAATGAGCATATCTATCATTTACAGTTTCAGTAGTCTGAGGGTAATTGTTTTTTAATGTATTGGATACCTCAATCACCATTTCCTGGGGGTATTCTTCTACTTCCTCAGCAACTTTTGTATTAATGTTATTCTTAGTTATTGAGGGCTTTTCTAATGGTTCTCTCGTATCATCATTGTCATGATTAGTAGAAGAGGAATTAAAAAGATTAATTTTTAAGTCAAGATTATAAACAATTACTAACAAGGCTAAGTAAGCAAATACAAGTAGTCCTGCTACTCCATATTTACCTATTTGCGCATTCAGGAGTTGATTAGTCCAATAACCGAATTTACCTTCTAAAATACGTGGGGTATTAGCAATGTAATCTTGAATAAACCCAAATGTCACGGACAGAAAAATTATTCCAATAGCTGTATATAATATTGTTTTCCAAACAGGTAGTATGGACTTTTTGTAAAGTAATTTGTAGCCGATAACAAATAATAAAAGAATAAATAGAAAAGAAGCAACTCCAAACCATTCAAAAATAAATTGATTAGCTAATAGTGCTCCAAATTTGCCTAATTTATTTTCGACGATAGGAATGTCATCGAGGTTTTCTGCGAGCTCTCTGCTTGTAGTGAATAAAGTACTCCACCCACCATTGGTTGATGCTATATAACTCTGATCTTCTTTCCAAGTGAATAAATATGAAACAAATGCAACCGTAAATAAGAACGAGTTAATGAGCAAAAATATCCCCGTTATTTTAAGTGCTTTTCGTTGTCCTTCTGAAAAATTTATCGTTTCGAACGATTTAAATAAAGGTGTTTGTGATGTTTTTCTAGAGGCTTTATAACTTGCTCTGCTCTCCTTTGAACGACTATTTTGACTATTACTTTTAAACGTATTACCTTTATATGCCATGGAAATTTATTACTTTACTTGTATACAAACTTATTAAAAAAACAGCAAAACTACTTGTCTTATTCTTGAAATTAAGTAGGTTGTAGCGATTGATTCTACCTTTTCGTTTTATTTATAATATAAGCAATTTGATTGAAATATGGTTGTTAAAAGATTATTACTATTTTTTAGTGTATTGATGGTTTTGTCATCATGTACTAAGGATGATCAAGATAAAGTAATTAATAATAACAGTTATGATGCTTTTGCTTCCGTTTCCATATTTAATACAATCCAACAATCTGATGGAATTATTGTTTCTGTTGGTCACGATAAGAAAGAACGTAATATGATTACGCCAAATAATCAAGTTAAGTTTGGTGATTATTTTGGATATAGAAATTGGTTCTCTGGAAATTGGGATTTGTTTATTGATAACAAACAAGATGGTAAAGTGGAATCTATGCATGATAAATTAGTGCTACACAATAGAAAATCCTACAGTCTTTTTGTCTTTAGAGATCAATCGCTTAAACAAATATTAACGGAAGATAATATTATTAGTCCTAAAAATGGAATGGTCAAAATAAGAATTGCTAACTTTCTTCAAGGATTAGATAAGGCTAATGTGAAGATGGGCAATACAAATGAAAAGCCATTTAATCAAATCCATTTTTCGGGTGTTACAGATTTTGTAGAAATTGATTTAAAGTCAGTTACTAGTTTTAAAATAACATCTCCGAATAGTCAAGTAGAAATACTCTATAATCTAGATATGAAATTAGTAGATAAGGGAATTTACACTGTATTATTGAAAGGTTCTTTGTTTAATTTAGAGGGAGCAGAAAATCAAGATTATATTGGAATTCTAAAACAGTATTAATAAAAAAAGCTGTTATAAAACAGCTTTATCTTCTACGACCAGAAGTATTTTGTCTATTCTGAAGTGTACTTCGGAGTAATTCATTAAAATCTTCTACAACTTGAAAAAATTGAGAGGCCCGTGCTTGACCTATTACTTTTGAATATTCAGTTCTATATTTTTTTTTCAATTCCACCTCTTTAGCATCAAAAGAAATAATATCACTTTTTTCACGTCTTTTCTCTTGTCTCAAATTCCACATCTCCTCATTATACTTATTATATAAAGGAAAAAAACGTTGTGCTTCTGCTGGTGTAAGTTTTAACTCTTTGGTTATGTATGCAATTTTTTCACTTTCAATAGCCTCAAAATTCCTCGGTTGAGCATATGAAGTCAATTGTAAAGTAAATATTAAGCAGAACGTTGTGAAAATATATTTTAGTTGTAACATTATAGCATATAATTTAAATATTCTTCAATATCTTCCTTGTTAATATCTGTATCGATTCTTTTGGGAGCTTCCTCTTCTTTCTCAAGTACTATTTCGCTTAGTTGCATTAGCTCATCTGTATTGGATACTTGCGCTAAATAGTTGACTAATTCTTCGTCACTAACTTTTTGAAGAGTAATTGTTGTAGCTACCTCTTGTTCCTTTGGTTTGTTATTATCCACTATGGAGAAATAACTACCAATGGAGATTAATAAAATTACTGCAGCGGCACTGTATTTAGACCAGTTTCTCTTTCTTTCGGAAAGTGAAATTATTGGAGTCTCTCGGCGTTCATGAAGTTTAGTAGTATTGCTCTTTATTTTATTTTCTAAATCCTCGAAATAATTATTCGGTACACTAAATCCATCGTTTTTACTGTGGTCTTTTAACTTCTGCTCGAGTATCTTGGTTGTTATAGATTCTGTTAAGGAAGAAAAATAAGAATCCGGAACTTCAAAACCAGGATCTGTTACTATTTCTTTAAGCTTTGATTCGCGTATTTTATCTAAAATACTACTATTGGATTGTTCGAAGTAGTCCGAAGGAACTTTAAACCCATCTTCCTTTGAAGTTAATTGCTCTTTAAGTTTAGCTTCTCTAATTTTATTTAATACACTATTTTCTAGCCCATCAAAATATCCTTCAGGGACTTTTAATAAGTTACTAGCATCAACTAAATCTTTCTTTTCTAATTGGATTTGGTTTATGATTTCTTCATTTTGTTGGACAAAGAAATTTTGGGGAACCCTAAAAGGGTTAACACCTAAAGAATGAGATAGTTTTCCTCCGCCTAAATCATCGATATTTGTGTTTCTATGCTCCATAGTGTTTATGAGACACCCTTAGTTTTAAAAGGTTTAATCGTTATTGTGAAAAAAGCTTTCTATTTTTTT
>CANRHE010000149.1 GCA_947630335.1 uncultured Sphingobacterium sp. | reverse complement strand
CCTTTCATCATGTAAGCATTCAACATAGGAGTTAAGGACAAGGAAACAAATGCAGAAATAAGTACAGCTGAACCTATGACGATCCCAAACTCTCTAAACAGTCTCCCAACAAAGCCCTCTAAGAAAATTACAGGAAGAAAAACTGCAGCTAAAGTGATTGAAATAGAAATAACGGCAAAGAAAATTTCATTAGATCCTTTGATTGCAGCTTCTATTGGGGACATCCCCTCTTCTACTTTCTTATAAATATTCTCCGTTACCACAATACCATCATCCACAACTAATCCTGTGGCTAAAACAATAGCCAAAAGAGTCAAAACATTAATGGAAAAACCACATAAGTACATTATAAAAAATGTGGCGATCAAAGACACAGGAATATCAATCAGTGGTCTGAATGCAACACCCCAATTACGGAAAAACAAATAAATAATCAATACAACCAGTACAATTGATATGATCAAAGTTTCGCCTACCTCTAACACCGAATTTTTTACAAACTGAGTGTTATCGATAGCAATATTCAATTCAAATCCATCCGGAATATCTTTCTCTAACTTGTCGTATTCTTTATAAAATTGATTTGCAATCTCCAAGTAATTAGTTCCTGGCTGAGGGATGACAGCCAAACTAACCATAGGATATCCAGAATCTGACATTTTGGTTTCAAAATTCTCAGCTTCTAATGCTGCTGTACCAACATCACTTAATCGAATGATTTGATCTCCACTTACGCTCACAATAATATTTCCAAATTCTTCTTCTGAAGAAAGATTACCTATTGTTTTAATGGCTAATTCAGTATTGGCACCCGTTAACTTTCCAGACGGTAATTCCACATTTTGACTATTTAAAGCATTACGAACATCCAAAACAGTTAATCCATAAGAAGCTAAACGAGAAGGATCAATCCATAAACGCATAGCATACTTCTTTTGTCCCCAAATTTGGACAGAACTTATGCCAGGTATGGTTTGTAATCGCTGTGCAATCACATTTTCAGCATAATCACTTAATTCCAGCACATTCTTAGTAGAACTTTGCACTGTCATAGTAATAATTGGTTCTGAATCCGCATCTGCTTTAGAGACTACAGGAGCAGCATCAATATCTTGGGGCAAGCTACGCAATGCTTGTGAAACTTTATCACGTACATCATTCGCTGCCTCTTCCAAATTCTTACTTAAATTAAATTCAATAGTGATATTACTTGTACCTTGATTACTAGAAGAAGAAATTGTACGTATTCCGTCGATAGAGTTAATAGCTTTTTCTAAAGGTTCTGTAATCTGTGATTCTATAATCTCAGCATTTGCTCCAGAATAACTCGTACGAACTGATATTTGAGCTGGGTCAATAGAGGGAAATTCACGTACTCCTAAAAATGTATAGCCAATTATTCCAAAGAGAACCAAAAGAAGATTCATGACGATAGCCAATACAGGCCTCTTTATACTCAACGTAGATAAACTCATAAACTATCCCCTTCTTATTTCAATTTAACTTTAACAGGAGACCCATCACGTAATGACATTACACCAGAAGTCAATACGGTATCACCTATATTTAGTCCTTTCGTAACCAAAATAGTTGAATCTGTGCGAGCACCAGTTTCAATAATTATTTCTTTGGCGCGACCGTTTTTCTGAACAAATACTTTTTTCCCATTCTGAATAGGTATTAAAGCTTCAGTAGGAACCAAAATTGCATCATTAACTTCTGCTAGAGGAAAAACAACATTTGCAAATGCTCCTGGAATTAATTGTCGTTTATCATTATTTGTAAGTGCTCGTACGGTTAACGTTCTTGTTAAAGGATCAATACTAGGCTCAATAGCATAAACAGTAGCTTGGAATACATTAGCAATTCCTTGGACTTCAAAGTCAACAACCATACCTTGCTTAATTAAACCTGCATACTTTTCAGGAATAGAAAATTGAAGCTTGACCTGAGTTGCATTTACTAACTGGACTATAGTTTCCGAAGGGGTAATAAAGCTACCTTTTGATACACGACGTATACCTACCGTACCCGAAAATGGGGCTAATACAGAAGTTTTACGAAGCTGTGCTTGAATTAATTCTTTTTGGGCTTGAGCAGTTCTGTAATCAGCACTTGTCAAATCATACTCTTCTTGACTTATCGCTTCCTTCTCGAGTAACAACTTTGCTCTTCTTTCATTCTCCGATGCTAACACTGATCTTGTTTCAGCCTGAGACAACTGAGCACGAAGCTCAGAATCATTAATCTTCACTAGTAATTGCCCCGCATTCACATGGCCTCCTTCAGTAAAATATATAGCCTCTATCAAACCAGAAACCTCAGCTCTAACATCCGTAACCTCATTAGCCTCAACTGTTCCTGTTAATGTCAAAAAATCAGCAAACCTAGCAGATTCAACTACTATACCATAAACACCCGCCCCTCGTTTAGCCGAAGAACTAGAATCTGATTCTTTCTTTGTTTTAGCTTTATTTGTATATAACCGATATCCTATTAGGGACGCAACAACGAGAAAAATAAAACTAAAAAAAACAATTCTTTTCTTATTCATAAAATTGGTTTAGAAAAATATATTTACTTTACAAGATAAGGTTTAATAAGAGACGTCCTTGTAAAAATACAGATATAAAAACATAATAAACTTATTAAAAGCAACTTACGAAGTTGCTTTCAATAAGTTTATAAAATTTATAGTCCTATTTTCTAAAATACAAAAAGGCTCTAGAGTATCTCTAAAGCCTTTTGCTTGAAACCATTGTAAAGATATTTTTAGTTAAACTCCTTCATTTTTTAATATAGCATTCACTTGATCAAATTCTTGAATAACAGTAGGAGATACAGGCTTTGTAAATAAAGAAACGAGGATAATAGTTATAAAACTCAGCATAAAACCAGGTATCATCTCGTAGATTTCTTGATGATCATGTGGGATATATACCCAGAGTAAAACAACTATTCCGCCTACGAGCATACCAGCTATAGCAGCAACGGTAGTGGTGCGTTTCCATAATAAAGATAAGATGATTAATGGACCAAATGCAGCTCCAAATCCTGCCCATGCATTACCTACTAAATCTAAAATACTCTCCCTCGGCGTTAATGAAATTAATAAAGCTATAATAGCGACAATCAAGACAGAAGCTCGACTCATCAAAAGCATGTTTTTGGATGTAGCTTGTTTAGGAAAAAAAGTCTTAAAAATATCCTCTGTAACCGAACTAGAAGTTACCAGTAATTGAGAGGAAATAGTACTCATGACAGCAGCTAATATTGCAGACAATAAGAAACCACCAATCAAAGGATGAAACAATACACGAGAAAGATGAATAAAAATAGTTTCCGCAATCGCTTTATCAGAATCAAAAACTGTCATACGCTCCGCATCAAAAACATTCAAATAAGCAATACCAAATAACCCCACTAACATCGCGCCACCCACAGTGAATATCATCCATGTTATCCCAATATTTCTAGCTTTTGGTATATCCTTTACATTTTCTATCGCCATAAAACGAACCAAAATATGTGGCTGTCCGAAATATCCTAATCCCCAGGCTAGTAAAGAAAGTATAGATATAGTTGTAGTACCCTTAAACAAATCTAAGTAATGACTTCCCTTGTTATTAATGATGGTAAATGTATTGCTTAGGCCTCCAAGCTCACTACATAGCACAATAGGAATGATTACCAGCGCCAAGACCATTATGGTACCTTGTACAAAGTCAGTTAAACTAACAGCCAAAAAGCCACCCAAAAAGGTATACAATACTACCACAAAAGATGTAACAAATAATCCAGTATAATAATCCATACCAAAAGCTGATTCAAAAAGTCGTCCTCCAGAAACCATACCTGCTGAAGTATATAAGGTAAAAAAAACTAAAATCAATATAGATGAAATTAATTTCAAGGCTTGTGATTTATCTTTAAATCTATTCTCAAAAAAAACAGGTATAGTAATTGAATTCTGTGCAACAGAGGTATAAACGCGAAGTCGTGGGGCAACGATAACATAATTTAAAAATGCTCCCGTTGTTAAGCCAATAGCTATCCAAGAACTTGAAATTCCCGAAATATACATGGCTCCAGGCAAGCCCATCAACAACCAACCGCTCATATCTGCCGCACCAGCAGATAATGCCGTAACGGCAGCTCCCATTTTTCGACCACCTATTAAGAATTCCTCAGAATTACTGGTTGATTTACGGTAAGAATATAAACCTATCAAAATCATCAATAGCATGTATAACCCTATGGATAATAATTCGTAATTGTGCATATAAAGTATTTAAAGTAAATTTAGTTGTTTGTACTTTTGATCGTATATTTAGCAGGCTTATCAAATGCAGGAACAGTTTTGCGGATAAAGTTCCGTACATCATCATTCGATTTTATCAAATCTTCTTTCCGCAGATACATCATATGGCCGCTACGATAACCTTTAAAATCTATTCTATTCGCTAATTTTCCTGCGGGGTCCATTTGCCACATATTATATTTAGCATTAAAATAATCACATGCGCCATCATAATATCCCATCTGTACTAAGACATGCAAATTAGGATTAGCAGCCATCGCCAATCGAAGATTAGATCCAGTATTATCATTGGAACGATCCCAAGGATGTACGGGGCCAAACATATTGTATTTTACATCCGTTTTGTAATTAAGTTCATTAGCATAGTAGTGATTAATTGCTGGTGTAAAAGAATGAAGCCATGAAGTTAATTCAGCATTATAATCTGGTCTTTCACCTCCATCACGCAAATCTCTACCTAAATAACGAGAGTCTAAGCGACCTATTGTAAATCCCTTATCACGTAACAACTCTTTCCAAAATAAACTGGTGGGTACATCCAAATTATTCTGTAAAATTACTTTTTCAGAAAGACCTGAATATCGAGCCATTTTTTTTATGATCTGATTTTTATCTGCTTCGTCTAAACTATATCCTTTAGCTAAAGCAGGCAATAATTCATTTAAGGTAAATTCTTCTACTTCTGGAAGGATATCGTACAAGTCTTTAGCTTGTAGATCTGCAGGAAGACGTTTATGAAACCATGCTGTAGCTGCATAATATGGCCAACGATTAGCTTTTTCCACAACACCATCACGTTTTATTCCCAAATCCGTTGGTGAAACAAGAATTACACCATTAAGATACATCCATTGGCTATTTTGTAATTCTAATGCTAATCCTGATACACGGGTAGTACCATAGCTTTCACCAATCAGATATTTAGGCGAAGTCCAACGGTTATGACGTGTCACAAATGTATTAATCCATTCCGCTAAATATTTAATATCTGCATTAGTTCCAAAGAATAACTTTTTATCCGCTTTATCATCCAATATACGTGAATAGCCTGTATTAACAGGATCAATATAAACGATATCAGCAATATCTAAGATGGAATAAGGATTAACTTTAATACCATACGGTTGTACAGGGTACCCTTCGTCATCAATAGTGAGTATTCTAGGGCCAGTATAGGCTAGGTGCATCCATACCGAACCTGAACCTGGACCTCCATTAAATGAAATAACTAATGGCCTACTTTCTCTATTGATTATACCATCTCTAGTATAATAGGTATAATGTACGGTGGCTATAGACTTTCCTGATTCATCCCAAACAGGTTGTGTACCCGTCTTGGCTGTATACGAAAACTTCTGACCATTAGCCATTAATTGATGTCTGGTAGTTATGGTACTATCTGCCAAAGGAAAACGCTGCGCTTGCAGCGAAAACATAAAAAAAAGCGCTAGCCCTAGTAGAAAAAAACGTTTCATAAAGTAATTGATAAACTAATGAACCAAGATACGATGCAATCCCTAAATAGTAAATATGATTTTTAAATAACAAATATATTGTTACACAAATAATAAGTAAGATAAAAGTAAACTATGACAATAAATTTTGAGAAAAATACTATTAGTATTTGGCTTAAGTTAGTACTAAGAATAGTAGTATAGAGGAGCATTTAGAGGGTATGGGATTTCCATAAACGCAAAAAGCCTTAGTATTT
>CANRHE010000148.1 GCA_947630335.1 uncultured Sphingobacterium sp. | reverse complement strand
TTAAACCTTTACTCTAATTACTTAGAAGATCCTCAAAATGTAGATATAGACTATCAATTAAACGCTGTTTTAAAAGTAAATAAATACATTTCTACAAATTTAACATTTCAGGCATTGTATGATGACAATGCGTTTAAAGGCTTTCAAACACGTCATACCCTAGGTGTTGGTCTAAATTATCTGTTTTAAATTTTAAATAGAAAAATATATACTAAAAAAAAACATAATAAATAGAGTGGATTATTAAAAAAAAATGTTAATTTCAGCAACTCTAATCCAATTCACTATTTATTATTATGAGAAAAATTACTTTTTTATTAGTGTTGTCATTGATGATAAGTATAGGCTTTGCAACTAATTATTCAATAAGCTCATTCATATCAACTATTTTGCCAACAAAAAATGAAGAGTTTGACTCTAAAAGAGTGCAAGCTAATTCATCTGCATTTTTTCTAAATGTAACAGAAGATTTTGAGAATGCTGTAGGTTGGGAATTTTCTAATGTTTCTGCAACAAATCAATGGGTTATTGGAGAGGCAGTTTCTAACGGAACAGGTGTTACAAGTTTGTATATATCAAATGACGAAGGAGTAACAAATGCATATACAAATAGTGCAACTTCAATAGTTCATGCATATAAAACATTTTCACTTGATGCAGATGCAGAAGAGCTAGAAGTTTCTTTTGATTGGAGATGTTTAGCAGAAAGTGGTACTTATGATTATTTAAGAGTTTGGATTACTACAGATGATTATACTCCTACTGAAGGAACTGTTATTTCAGAATTACCTAATGAAAGAATTCAAGTAGGTGGAGATTTTAATAATAATGGAGCGTGGCAAAATTTTAACGGAGTTGTTAATGTAAGTGAATTAGCAGGCGAAGATGTTAAATTTATTTTTGAATGGAAAAACGATGGTGTATTTGGTGATAATCCGCCAGCTGCTGTTGATAACCTGAATATCAGCCCTGTTGTATGTGTGGGACCGGGTAATCTACAAGTAACAAATATATTGGCTCCATCTGCTACTATTAGTTGGAGTGCGCCGTCTGCTACAAATGTAGAAGGTTATGAGTACGTTTATAGCACTACTAATACGTTACCGACAACTGGTTTTGAAGAAACAACTGAGACTAGCGTTGAACTTACAGATCTAGTGCCTGGATCATCTTATTTTGTTTGGGTTAGAACTATATGTGATGAAGGAAACAGTATTTGGCTACAAACAACTTTCAATATTGGTTCTGGGAATGATGATTGTAATGGAGCTGTAGAATTAACTGTTAATGAAGATGCTACATGTACAATAACCACAGCTGGTAACTTTGTTGGTGCTACCCTTTCTACGGGGTCTGGTGGTGGATGTGATGAATGGTCAACACCTTTAAAAGATGTTTGGTATAAATTTACAGCTACCGAAACATCGCATATGATTTCTTATACAGAGCTACAAAATACATGGTCGGTATCATTACAGTTATTTAACAATGCAATTTGTGACGCTTTTGAAACTGCTTTGTATTGCGGTGAGCAAATCGTAGCAACAAATTTAGTGATAGGTGAAGAATATTACATTAGAGTATTTATGACCAATACTTGGGGCGGGCCAGAATCAGAATTCGAAATTTGTGTGAGAACGCTTTCTGCTCCAGATAACGATGAGTGCGAAGATGCCATTACAGCGCCAGTTAATGATGGGGAATGTGTAGATACTGTAGATGGTACTTTTGTAGATTCATCTTTAACAACTGGTTTTGAACAAGGTTGTGACACATGGTCATCACCACAAAAAGATGTTTGGTTTGAATTCACAGCAACTAATGATATACATGATATAACAATAACAGGATACACAGGGTCGAGTATTAATGTAGCCGTATACGAAGCTACAAATGGATGTGATTTTGACGACCCTTTAGTATGCTACTCTGGAACATATTTAATTTTAGGTAATTTACAGCCTGGCACATTGTATAAAATTAGAGTGTTTTCTACAGATGTGAATGATCAACAGAGTTTTACTTTATGTGTTAATACACCTGAACCAGCTGAAAATGATGAGTGTGACGATGCTATAGTTTTACCGGTAAACGATGGTGAAGAATGTGTAGTAACAACAGATGCTACTTTTAATGGCTCTACTTTGTCAGCTGGTTTTAATACTACTTGTGATGGCTGGGGAACACCATACAAAGATGTTTGGTTCCGTTTTACTGCGACAAGTAATACGCATGGTATTTCTCTTTCAAATTATGAAAATGGTTTTGATTGGAGTATTGGTTTAGAAATATTTAGTGCAACATCATGTGAAGATCTCGGAACAAACATTGCGTGTAATACAGATGTAAATTCACAAGTAAATAATTTAGTTCCAGGTAATGATTATTTTATCAGGCTATATGCTACTGATATGGCGATCAATAGTGATTTTACTATATGTATTAATACACTTTCTCCGCCAATTTATGTAAGTGAAACGGATTATACGGTTGAAGAATTAGTTAAAGAAGTTTTAGTGGGTAATGAGTGTTTAATATCTAATATATCTTGGCGTACTGGAACTGATTATGGCGATGAGAATGGTATCGGGTATTTTTCAAAAAATGGATCTACTTTTGATTTTCAAGATGGTATATTATTGGCGACTTCTGGAATATCAGATGCAGTTGGTCCACCTATGGGACAAGGAGGCGGAGGCTCAGACTGGTTAGGTGATGATGACCTGTCGACAATATTAGCTGCTACTGGTCAAAACGGGACTTTAAGAAATGCTTCTGTTCTAGAATTCGATTTTACACCTACAATTACTGATTTTAAGTTCGATTTTATTTTTGCGTCAAATGAGTATGGTACTTTTCAATGTAACTATTCTGATGCGTTCGCTTTTTTATTAACTGATTTAACTACAAATGTAACAACAAATTTAGCTGTTATACCAGGTACAACAATTCCGGTCTCTGTGACTACAATTAGAGACGGTCAGTATAATAGCCAATGTGAATCAGAAAATATTGAATATTTTCATTCATATCATAATCAGTGGGACGGATTAGACCCTATGCTATCTCCAATTGGTTATTATGGAAGAACCGTGCCAATGACTGCACAAACTACAGTCGTCCCTGGTAGAACTTACCATATTAAAATGGTAATTGCTGATTATGGCCCTTCTGGCCCAGATTCAGGTGTCGATTCTGGGGTGTTCTTGTTAGGGGGTAGCTTTGATATTGGATCAATTGACTTTGGAGAGGGCTTTACTTTTGATAATAATAATGCACTATGCTATGGCGATTCATATATTTTAGATGCAACAGTTGGCGAAGGGTTTAATTACAAGTGGTATAAGGACGGTGTGTTAATACCAGGTGCTAATCAATCAACATACACTGTCACAGAAACGGGTATTTACAAAGTAGAAGCTATATTCGGTGAAACAGATTGTGGATTGGAAGCTTCGGTAGAAATTGAATTTTACCCTGATTTAAATGATATAATTATCGATCCTTCGGACATCATAATTTGTAACGAAACTCCAACTGTTGACTTAACTGTAAGAGAAGACGAAATGATTGGAAATAATTCAGGCGTATATGTTTTCGAGTACTATTTGTCAGCTCAAGAAGCGCAAAACGGAACCAATTCCATACAGCAACCTGAGGATTATATATTTGACGGAGTAGTAACTATCTATGTAAAAGTAGTAACGCCAGGAGCAAATCAATGTTATGCTATCAAAGAGTTGTTGGTAGATGTCTTACCAGTTAGCGATCCAATGATTATTGATGATTTAATTATATGTAATGGTTATAAACTCCCTATACTACCACAAGGTCAGCGTTATTTCACAGGTTCAGAAGCAACGGGTGAAGAGATGTTTGCAGGTACTGTATTAAGAGAAGGTGTTTATACCTTATATGTATACTCTGCTAACGGTAAAT
This sequence comes from uncultured Sphingobacterium sp., assembly GCA_947630335.1. Classification (GTDB taxonomy): domain Bacteria; phylum Bacteroidota; class Bacteroidia; order Sphingobacteriales; family Sphingobacteriaceae; genus Sphingobacterium. The sequence continues at coordinate 2,095 of CANRHE010000148.1, read as the reverse complement.
GTTTTGAAGAAAATGCTTTTACAATAACAGTAGTAAACTGTATTATACCTAAAGGGATCTCGCCAAACTTTGACGGATTAAACGATGGTTTCGATCTAACGCAATATTATCCAACCAGTGTAACAATCTACAACCGTTACGGAACTATAGTTTATGAACACGGTAATGGTTATACCAAACAATGGATGGGACAAGACAAAAACAATAAGTTGTTGCCAATGGGTACTTATTTCTATAAAATGACTACCGAAACAGATGAATACACCGGCTGGGTGTATTTACAAAGAGAGATTAAATAATTAAAAATAAAAAGAGGAAAAATATTTTTCCTCTTTTTATTTTTATAAAACTTGTTTTATGTTTTTTTTTTGATAATTTTATGAAACTATTTAGTAATGATAATATATTGTACAATTATGAATAAAATAAAACTACTCTTTTTGTTATTGATTAGCCCTATAGCAGTCTTTTCTGCTAATGATGGGGTAAGTTGGCATAATAAAAGCCCGATAGAAAACGTATCAACGTTTTTAACATCAATAAAAAATAATTTTGCTGTAGAAAGTACACTTTCAATAAGTTACAATAACTTCTCCATACGAGAAGCTTACTATTTTAATGATTATTGTACAGTTTCTACCACGTATTCAGGTGATTACGTTTCTGCTATTACATTCACAAATGCAACCGAAAATGCATCGTATACAGCTACCACTCAACCTGCGGGTTCTTACGCAGACCAAACTTCAACGGTAATTGCGCAATCTATAGGATTGTCATTCAATATTTCCACAAATTATGTTGGTGGATCAAATGGCGTAAATGTTTGGATTGACTTTAACGATGACGGCGTATTCGATGCTGATGAAAAAGTTTTCTCAGCAACTGGTGCAACTGCTCACACAGGTACAATCACTGTTCCTGCTACTGTAGATGTTGGTGAATACCGTATGCGTGTACGCGGACAATATGGATCAACAGCTAATCCGCCAGCGTGTGGAGAAGTTAGTTACGGATCAACAGTAGATTTTACATTCGAAGCTTTAGAAGCGCCAGCTTGTATGCCGCCTTCTCAACTAAATATTGTTGGGGTGACAGCTAGTACTGCTGAGGTGGAATGGAGTTCTCCGACGGATCAAGACACTTGGCATATATTGGTGTTGCCTGAAGGAAGTGATGCACCAAACGACGCCACTACTGGTTTTGAAGAAGTAGACGAAAATCCATATACAATAGAGGGGTTAGACCCAACTACTAATTATGACCTATACGTAAGAGCTGACTGTGGTACTGATGGTGCTAGTCTTTGGAGTAAAATTTCATTTACTACCGGCTGTACCACGTTTAATATACCTTTTTGGGAAGGATTTAATTCAGATTCTTCAACAGAACAATGTTGGACGGTTCTGAACGAAAATGGAGACGGTGATCAGTGGGATATGAATTATACATCTACACCTTATGAAGGTAACCAAGTTGCCATGTTATATACCGATATTAATAGTGGTAATAATGATGATTGGTTAATTTCTCCTAATATAGATTTAACAAACACTTTAGGTGCAGCTCGATTAAAATTCCATTACAAGGTGCAGTCTTCTAGCGAACCTAATGACTTCAGAGTAATGTTATCTACAACGGGATCAAATCCTGCTGATTTTACAACAGAGTTACTTCCTGTAACACAAGTCAATAATACAACGTATCAGGAAATGATTATTAATTTGGTAGATGATGCTGGCGTTGCTTTACAACAAGAAGTGTTTGTTGCATTTCATGTGCCACAAGGTGGGTTAGACGGTTGGAGACTATATATAGATAACGTAATCATAGAACCTTATAATGCTGATTGTCCTGATCCTACTGACGTAGTAATTAATCAAACTACAGAAAACTCTATTGAAATCGGTTGGACAGCTCCTGAGGATCAAGATTCATGGAATGTATATGTAGTTCCTGCGGGTGACCCAGCGCCAGACGATACAACAACAGATTATGAAGAAGTTACTGAGAATCCATATACTATACAAGGTTTAGATCCTGCAACATCATACGATGTTTATGTAAGATCAGATTGTAACACTGATGGGTTTAG
>CANRHE010000147.1 GCA_947630335.1 uncultured Sphingobacterium sp. | reverse complement strand
TTTTAATTTGAAGAACGTTCAAAACTAACATACCATAATGATTCATTTCTTTGAGAACCCATCGAACACTATATACGGTGTTCAAAGCGTAAACTCTTTATCACAAGAAGACATTACTAAATTAAACTGGCTATTCGGCAACGCTAAAAAACTGGATGACCTAACACTCAACCATTATTATGTAGGACCGCGTGCAGCTATGGTCACTCCATGGAGTACTAATGCGGTTGAGATTACCCAAAACATGGGTATAGATGGTATTGTTCGTATTGAAGAGTTTGAGCCTGTACCTGCTGATTTCAATGCGTTTGACCCAATGATTTCGCAGAAATATGAAGCCTTGACCCAAGACATTTATACGATCAATATTCAACCAGAAGCAATTTTAGAAATTGATGATATTGATGCTTATAATAAAGCAGAAGGTCTAGCCTTGAATCCAGAAGAAGTAGAGTATTTAAATAACCTATCAGCAAAATTAGATAGAAAGTTAACTGACTCTGAAGTATTCGCATTCTCTCAAGCAAACTCCGAGCACTGTCGCCATAAAATATTCAATGGTACTTTTATTATTGACGGAGAAGAGCAACCTACTTCACTTTTCAAATTAATAAAGAAAACGTCTGAAACGAATCCTAATGATATTGTTTCAGCATATAAAGACAATGTGGCTTTTGTAAAAGGACCACGTGTTACACAATTCGCACCTCAATCAGCTGATAAACCTGACTTTTATGCAGAGAAAGAATTTGATTCTGTATTATCCGTTAAAGCTGAAACTCATAATTTCCCGACTACGGTAGAGCCTTTTTCGGGAGCTGCAACAGGTTCTGGTGGAGAAATCCGTGATCGCCTAGCGGGTGGTCAAGGTTCAATTCCATTAGCGGGAACAGCTATTTATATGACGTCTTATTCAAGATTAGAAGAAAACAGACCATGGGAAAAAGCTATGGAAGAACGTCAATGGTTGTACCAGACACCTATGGACATTTTAATCAAAGCATCCAATGGCGCTTCAGATTTTGGAAATAAATTTGGACAACCTTTAATTACAGGTTCTATTTTAACTTTCGAGCACGAAGAAGATGCCCGTAAGTTAGGATTCGACAAGGTAATTATGCAAGCAGGTGGTATTGGATATGGTAAATTAGATCAGGCTAAAAAGCACACCCCAAAAGTAGGTGATAAAGTAGTAATATTAGGTGGCGAAAACTATCGAATTGGTATGGGAGGTGCAGCGGTATCATCAGCTGATACGGGAGCTTTTGGCTCTGGTATCGAGTTGAATGCTATCCAACGTTCAAACCCAGAAATGCAAAAACGTGCTGCAAATGCTGTACGCGGAATGGTAGAATCAGATCACAACCCTATTGTATCTATTCATGATCATGGTGCTGGTGGACACTTAAATTGTTTATCAGAGTTAGTTGAAGAAACTGGCGGATTGATTGATTTGGATAAATTACCTGTAGGTGACCCTACTTTATCAGCTAAAGAAATTATAGGTAACGAATCTCAAGAACGTATGGGATTGGTTATTGCTGAAAAAGATATAGAGGAATTAAAACGTGTTGCCGATCGTGAACGTGCTCCTATGTATACCGTAGGTGACGTAACGGGTGATCACCGATTTACTTTCGAATCAAAAAGTACTGGCGCTAAACCTATGGATTATGCCTTAGAAGACTTCTTTGGCTCTTCCCCAAAAACAATAATGAACGATCAGACTATTGTAAGAAATTATGCTGATGTGAATTACAATGTTGCCGATGTTCCAACATATTTAAATCAAGTACTACAATTAGAAGCAGTAGCGTCTAAAGATTGGTTGACCAATAAAGTAGACCGTTGTGTTGGTGGTCGTGTAGCTAAACAACAATGTGCTGGTCCATTACAACTCCCTTTGAATAACGTTGGGGTAATGGCTTTAGATTACAAATCTACAGAAGGTATAGCTACGACAGTAGGTCACTCTCCTGTTGCTGCTATCGTAGACCCTGCTGCCGCAAGTAGAACCGCTATCGCTGAGGCCTTATCCAATATTGTTTTTGCTCCTATCAAAAATGGTTTAGCTGGAATTTCTTTGTCAGCAAACTGGATGTGGGCTTGTAACAACGAAGGCGAAGACGCTCGTTTATACAAAGCAGTAAAAGCATGTTCGGATTTCGCAATCGAATTAGGAATCAATATCCCAACGGGTAAAGACTCCTTGTCAATGAAACAAAAATACCCGAACGGTGATAATGTTATTGCTCCTGGGACTTTAATTATATCGGCAGCTGGTAACTGTACAAACATTAATAAAGTAGTAGAGCCCGTTTTACAAAAAAATGCAGGTTCAATCTACTACATCAATTTATCAAAAGATACTTTCAAATTAGGAGGTTCATCATTTGCGCAAATATTAAATAAAATAGGAAAAGAAGTTCCCACCATTCAAGATGCAGCATACTTTAAAGTAGCATTCAATACTGTACAAGATTTAATCAATCAAGGACAGATTGTAGCAGGTCATGACATTGGTTCTGGAGGTTTGATTACTACATTACTAGAGCTTACTTTTGCTGATGTAAATTTAGCAGCTAATTACGATCTATCTGGATTAGGTGAAGAGGATACTGTTAAAGCGTTGTTCAATGAAAATATTGGCTTAGTATTACAAGCTAAAGAAAATATAACGTTTGAAGCTATATTAGCCTCTGCTGGAGTTCATGCTATTAAAATAGGTGAGGCTGTAGCTGGTAATGAAGTAACAATTAAAAACAACATAGATATTTTTACATTCAATGTAAATGAAACACGTGATATGTGGTTCAAAACATCGTTCTTATTAGATCAAAAACAATCGAAGAACGGTATGGCTCAAGAACGTTTTAACAACTACAAAAACCAACCTCTAGCATTCAACTTCCCTATCCAGTTTACGGGTAAGAAACCGGTGAACGAAGGTGCTCGTCCGAAAGCAGCTATTATCCGTGAAAAAGGTTCAAACTCAGAGCGTGAAATGGCTAATGCTATGTTCTTAGCAGGATTTGATGTAAAAGATGTTCATATGACAGATTTAATCTCTGGTCGTGAAACTTTAGAAGATATTCAATTCTTAGGTGCTGTAGGAGGTTTCTCTAACTCGGACGTATTAGGTTCTGCTAAAGGCTGGGCGGGCGCATTCAAGTACAACGAGAAAGCTAAAACAGCATTAGAAAACTTCTTTGCTCGTCCAGATACGATGTCGGTAGGTATATGTAATGGATGTCAATTATGGATGGAGTTGGATCTAATCAACCCAGACCATGAAGAGCATGGTAAAATGACATACAATACTTCAGGTAAACACGAGTCAAACTTTATCTCAGTAAAAGTTCAGAATAATAACTCTATTATGTTGAATACTTTAGCAGGGTCAACACTAGGTGTTTGGATTTCACATGGTGAAGGTAAATTCAAATTACCGTATACCGAGAACAAATACAATATAGTCGCAAAATATGCTTACGAGCAATATCCGCATAACCCGAATGGCTCTGACTTCAATACAGCGATGATGTGCGATAACACAGGTCGTCACTTAGTGACTATGCCACACATTGAGCGTTCAATCTTTCAATGGAACTGGGCTAACTACCCCGCTGATCGTCAAGATGAAGTAACACCTTGGATAGAAGCATTTGTTAATGCCAAAAACTGGTGCATAGAAAATAAGAAATAAGTTGGAAAAATTGTAATATTTGAAATCCTCCTGCACTGAAAGTGTAGGAGGATTTTTTATCTATTGATAAAAGATAGTTCAGCGGTAGTAATAATCTTATAAAATTCCATGTAGTGAGCCCCCCTTTTCGAACAAGCGATCAATTCTTCTCTCTACTTTCTCATCCTTAATAAGATCAGGAGCATGATGCGGCTTACGTCTCGCATCGATAATAACGGGTCCCTCACATCCCCAATGTTTAAATGCAGTAAACGAACGAATTCCATAGATATCAAATGCAGGGTTGGATTTGGTAAATGTCTCCCACACAAAATTATTCTCATTTGCAGCTACAAAATTAACATCTTCTACCAGCACAATCATTTGGATTCCTTCAAAATTGAGATCCCTAGCTGCATCTGTCCATTCTTTCAATTCTTTAACTGCATTATTATAAGAAGTAAATGCATCTCCCTGAACAACCATAATACCAGGTAGCGCTAACTTAGCGACATTGAAAGGTCTTGGCAATTCTAGATTTGATGGTAATTCACGTGCTAACTCAACTTTTTTATCGCCTACCGCAGCAAAAACCACCTTAGATCCAGCGTTCAATCCATCACCTGTATAATCGAGAGTATCAATAGTAGTATTGGTATGAAAATGCAAATCTCTCTTGAAATCAATACGTTCTAATATATGACTTAAAAACTTTTCAATATTATATATATCAAGTTCAGGATTATCTTCAGTAGCGGCAATAAATAAATATTTTGCTAAACTCAATTGATTTTTGCCAAGAATTTGATTAGCAATAGTCAACACCTCCTGCGGTCGATCTACTTTTTTATATGGCGTATAGCTCTCTCTTCCTATAGCAAAAAGCAAGGGATGTACACCTGCTGGATCAACAGCATGTACCGCTTTAAGACCATTTATCTCTTGTGGAATTGCTGAGCCAGTGATTTCATGAATTAAAGCTCCAAAGCTCGTATCTTCTTGCGGAGGCCTACCTACTACTGTAAATGACCAAATAGGATCCTTTTTATGATACACATTATGAACCTTCATTAAAGGGAAAGGATGCACTAAACTATAATAACCAATATGATCACCAAAAGGACCTTCAGGTTTGTTTTCATTAGGATAAACAGTTCCTGTAATAACAAAATCAGCATCGGCAGAAATACAAAAACCCTCATCATCATAAAAATAACGGAATCTCCTATTACCCAAAGCACCCGCGAAAATCATTTCCGATAATCCCTCTGGCAAGGGCATTACCGCAGACAAAGGGTGTGAGGGTGGCCCTCCAACAAAAATCGAAACCTTCAAGGGTTTACCTAATTCATTAGCTTTTTGCTGATGAACACCTATTCCTCTATGCAATTGATAATGTAAACCAATTTCCTTATTGAGCTCATATTCGTTTCCAGACAATTGGATGCGATACATACCCAAATTTGCTTTCATGATTCCAGGATTAGTAATATCTTCACTATACACCTGTGGCATCGTAACGAAAGGTCCACCATCCATTGGCCAGTTCACTATAGGGGGTAAATCACTAATATTAGTTTTACCATACAATATAGGAGCATTTGACTTTTTCTTCCAAGGAAGAGCACCCAATGCAACGGCAGATGATCCTATATATTGAAAAGGATTTTTCAATACTGTCGTAGGATCCATCTTAATGTCAACCAATTTTTTTATATGATCTAGAGTATCACGAAACATGAATTTTGACCGTTCCAACGTGCCGAACAAATTGGAAACTGCAGGAAAATTAGTTCCCTTGATATTTTCAAAATATAAAGCTGGCCCTTTCGCATCAAATACCCGCATATGAATAGCTGCCATTTCTAAATATGGATCAACCTCCTCCTTGATACGAACCAAGTGACCATGCTTCTCTAAATCATTCACACAATCTCGTAAACTCGAATATCCCATTTTGATTTTTTTCAGTTTTCAGTGAGTTACAAAAATAAAATAATAAATGACATATGGAGAATACACAAAGTGATTATAGTGATTCCAACTTTTTAAATAACTTACTAAAGGCCTCTTATGATTGAAGCAGCGTATCCTTACACAGATTTTTAAATACGAATGATTGTTTGTCAAATGTCAATATTATGGTAGCTATTAGCTGAATACAATTATATATGATAACTTTACCAATACAGATTTCCATTCTATTTTGATAAGATTAAGTGTTGATAATATGAGTGCAAAAGTTATATTAGTTTGGTTTAGAAACGATTTACGATTACATGACAATGAAGTGCTGTTAAATGCAGTTCAAAAATCTGACTTTATTATTCCTGTTTATATTTTTGACCCCAGATATTATAGCACCAATAAATATAATTTTTTCAATACTGG
>CANRHE010000146.1 GCA_947630335.1 uncultured Sphingobacterium sp. | reverse complement strand
AGATAGAGATATTAGAAGGTAGTTTTAAGAACGGTACCTTAAATGCCAACTGTTACACTACTGTGGGTAAAATGGAGGCTGTTAATGCTACAGTTAACATATGGAATGATGCCATGTTGGATGTCACGATTTTAACTGCTCAAGGTGGTGATTTTAACTTGTACTCTAAATCTATTCTTGATGTAACCAAAAATGCAACATTCAGTGCGAATTCAGTTAGAAAACCAGTAGGGATTAATACGATTGGTGCCGATGCTGCAAATAGATCTTACGTTCGTATCAAATATGTTGATGTAAATTCTAGTAAAAATGTTCATTTGGCTTACAATGGTTATTTGAGTATAATAACTGATGAGCATCCAAAGCAAAATGAAGGTGTTTTTACTGTTAATGGAACTAGCGTAGAGATTTTTTGGGATCTATATAATCACCCTCCTTACATAGCTGCTACTAGCTGTAATGCAGGTGGTGCTGGTATTAAACCCATTAACCCTCCAGTTAATCAAGAGTTGAAAGAGGTAAAATTAGGCGCGCATACATTTCTTTTTGAAGATAATTGGCCTAAAGAAGGTGATTATGATTTGAATGATTTAGTATTAGCAGTGGATGTGACTAAGTTTTTGAATAAGTCTAATAAAGTTGAAAAACTAATATTAAAGAATACAATTTATGCGGTTGGAGCTAGTAGAAGAATGGCTGCAGCTATACAATTGGATAATGTGCTTTCGACTGCTGTGAAGTCTGTAAAATACTCTCAAAATACTTTGACAGGGACTACTATTCCATTGGTTAATGGCATTGAGTCGAATCAATCTAAGGCAGTAATGACTATTGCTGACGATGTTCATAAAGCATTTGGTTTAACAAGCGCCGCTTATATTTTCACTCATAATAAAGCGTATCAACCCTTAGTGACAGAAATGGTGATAGAATTTAATTCTCCACAAGATGATATCTCTTTTGCAGATTTAAACCCTTTCATAATTAATCCTTATGGTGGTTCGGCTGGTAAAAGATATGAAGTTCATTTGGTTGGTTTTGCTGGTACAGATAAATTGGACACGCAATTAGTCTCTAATGAGCAAGCTGTAGGTGGATTGTTGAGTCCTAACGATCCTTTCAAAACTAGTAAAGGCTGGCCGTTTGCAATATCAGTTCCTGTTGCTGAATTCAAATATCAAACTACAGAAGGAAAAAATATTGCTGAAGCTTATTCTCAGTTCTCTTCTTGGGTTTCTAGTGGTGGTACAAATAACCAAGATTGGTATTTGTTTCCAACTAAATAAATTGATTATAAAACTACGTAACAATGCCCGTGTGCTGTATTCAGCACACGGGCATTGTTACGTAGTTTTGATAGTATTGTGTCGGAATGTAGCTACAGGAATAAAGAATTGTATATGATTACTTTCCATAATTATTTAATTCATAGGTCTAATAGTTACATTTGTAATGTTTTGTAGTATTGTATAATAGTAAGTTATCTAAATTCTACAGATCATAATAAATGCCTATTGTTGAAATTTATGAAAATAGAATTTTTTAAGAAAATTAGTTTGTTTGCTGTTATGTCAGCAAGTGTTGCTTTCTTGAGTGTAAGCTGCTCAAAGGTTGATGATCTATATAAAAGCTCTGGCCCTGAGGGTGAAGGATTATTAAGTGATGTTGATGTTTCTGCAAGCTTTGATTGGAGTACATCAAAAGTTTTAGACGTGCGTCTAGCTGTAGATGATAAATTTAATGGTCAATATTTGTATAAACTTGAGATATTTGATCGTGAACCAGAGTCTCTTGGAGCTACACTTTTGGGTGCAGGTTCTGCAAAACAAGGGCAAGATTTCTTGACAAAAATTGCTGTGCCAGCAGGGTTGGCTTATATCTATGTGCAAGAAACTACACCTACTGGCGAAAAGTCGTATTCAATGATTGAGGTTGCGGGAAAACAGAGTGTTGTGCGTTCTGGAAAATCTGCTGCTGTTTCAAAAGTGGCAGGAGTTGCTAAGTTCGCAAATAATAAATCTTATTCAAGATCCTCAAATGTTGTAGTGCCTCAGGTTCCTACAAATGCAGTTGAAATTGAAGGTAAGAAGATGATATCTTACGCTGATGTTTCTGTAAACAAGAACTATGTAATTAGGAAAGGTAAGTTTTTTAATGGAGATATTGCCTTGAATGCAGGTGTACAAGGTATTACGGTATATGTTGAAGGTACTTGGAATCATCCTGAATCAACACTTACTTTAGGAGCAGGTAATACAATTATTGTACTTCCGGAAGCAGTGTTTAATGTGCAAAACTTTTTATTGCCTTCAACAGCAATTAGGTTTGCAAATTATGGCACCTCTAAATTTAATTCTTTCAGTGCAAGTAGTCAGTCAAATATCTCTAATCACGGTGAATTAACGATTGCAAATGCTTTTGATATTCCTTCTCAAAGTATTGTAGAGAATACAGGTGTATTGAAGGCAAAGGATATGAAGATTAATAGTGAAGGACAGTTTGTTAACAAGGGTGAGGTAACGTTGACAGGAATGCTGGATATGCCTTCGGGTAGTATATTTACTAATAAAAGCAAAGCTAATATTGTCAATTTTCAAGGAAATTCATCTGCAGTTATTACCAATAATGGAGAATTAAGAATTGAGGATGCAAAAATTACTAATACTACTTGGTTTGTAAATTGCCGCACTTTCATAGATAATATGAATTTAAATGGCGCTGTATTTAATATTGCTACAGGGGGACGTTTAGATGTCGAGGAATTTAAATCGGGTGGATCAACATTCAACTTAGCTAATGGAGCAATATTAGATGTAACTGATAAAGCTGAATTTACAAGTAATAGTAGCACTGTATCTGCTCTGGGTGATGTTGCTGTAGCTCGATTTGCAAAAGTTAATTTAGACGGTTGGAATAGTGTTGTTTATAAAGGTAATTTAACAGTAGCAACTAATAATCATCCTACAAATGGACAATACGAGACTAAGTATACTGCAGAACAATTTGTTAAGATCGTAAAATATAAAGAAATTACTGTTACTATAATCGGTACAGAGTGCAATGGTGGAGGTTTTAATTACAAGCCTACCAATCCACCAATAGATCAAAAACCTGAAGCTATTGAGTTAGGTACATTCTCGTATGCTTTTGAAGATAATTGGCCAAGTAAGGGTGATTATGATATGAATGATTTGGTCGTAAATATTCAGATTGTAAAGTATCAAGATAAGGATAATAAGGTAGAAAAGGTAGTTTTAAAAAATAAAATCCGTGCAGTAGGTGCATCCAAACGATTAGCTGCGGCTGTACAATTAGATAATGTATTGGCTGGAGCTGTCAAATCGGTAACTTATTCTAAAGCTGATTTGGTAAATACAGTACTTCCATTGGGTTCAAATGGTGTTGAACAAGGACAATCTAAGGCTATTGTTACTATTGTAGATGATGCGCACAAGGCATTTGGACGTACCGATAACAGTTTTATTTATACGCACAACGGTACAACTCCTCCTTTAGAAACTGAAATTACTATAGTGTTTAATACGCCATTGGATAATTTCACGTACAATGATTTGAACGTTTTTATTATTAATTTCGCTCAGATGGCTGGAGGAAGACATGAGGTGCATATGGTTGGTTATAGTCCAACTGATAAAGTAAATGCTGAAGTTATCCGTAGGGAACAAAAAGATGGAATGTTATCTGTTTCTGATCCTTTCAAAACAAAGCGTAATTACCCTTTTGCACTTCGTTTCCCAGTTGAATTTCAATATCCTCTGGAAGGTCAATCGATTAAGAAGGCATATCCATTATTTACGGATTGGGTGAAAAGTGCTGGCCAGTCAAACCAGTTTTGGTACAACCGAACTAAATAATTAGTGATATTGATTATCTAATAAAGTAATACTCCTTTTCTGTATATAGAAAAGGAGTATTACTTTTGTAAAGCGTTTTGATATATATACATTATATTCGTTTAGCGTAATAGCTTGAGAATACTATTTTATGAAGAAAAAAATTGTCATTATTGACGATAAACCTGCTATAGGACAATTGTTATCACTGTACTTAAATGCAGATTACGATTTTCAATGTTTTGATAGCGCTATCGCAGCTTATCATTGGCTTGGAGAAGGTAGACACGCCGATTTGATTATATCAGATTATACAATGCCAGAAATGAATGGTTATGATTTTTTGGTTATGTTGAAACAAAATGAGTTCTTGAAGCATATACCTGTCATGTTTTTATCTGGTGAAGATAAGTCATCGTTAAGAATACAACTATTGGAGGCTGGTGCCGAAGATTTTGTTCTTAAACCATTCAATCCTTTAGAGCTTAAGTTGCGTATAAAAAAGATTCTAAAATGACCTACGGTTATAGTAACTATATTTATTTTGGGGCTGATGAGTCAATTTTTAATTACTTCAGTAAAAAAGTATTAGAAGTGTTTGGTTCTACATTACAACATTGTATAGATTTTAAAACCTTAAACAGGAATCTTTATCAATATGGTAGCCGTAGTTTTATGATTGTTTTCTTTCAGAAAAGCATGGATTTAAAAGAAGATATTAGAATGCTTAGAATTTTAGAAAATGATTATAAAAGTCTGAATGTTATTTTGGTAGGAGATAATCTTACTGAGGCAGAAAAACACGCCTATGTTGATGTTGGTGTTGCACAAACTATTAGTCCTAATGCATCTTCTGAAGTCTTTAAAGGTATTAAACAATATTTAAATTTGTATTTTGAAGCTGCTTCGCAATCTGTGGCTATTGCACCAAAAGAAAGAGATACTAAAAATGGTGTGATTGTGCCGTTTTCTAAAAGAATATTTGATATTTTAGTATCCCTTACCCTTATCATATGTTTATCTCCGATATTTCTTTTAATTTATTTATTTATTAAATTTGAGAGTAAAGGGGATGCTGTATATAAATCTAAACGAATTGGAGCTGGCTACAAGATGTTTGATTTTTATAAGTTTCGGTCAATGTATAGTGATGCTGATAAACGATTAAAGGATTATATGGCGCTCAATCAATACGCAAAGCAAAATGTTCGTAAAGATCCTATAGAGGAGGTCTCTGTCGATAATATTAATTTTCAAGGTTTAGCAGAAGAAGATCTTAGGGATATTCTTATTGATGATCATCATATATTGAAGGAGTCAAAGTTCGAAAAGGAATCAAAGGCTACTTTTTTTAAGCTAGAGAAAGATCCTCGTGTTACAAAGGTTGGCCGAATTATTCGTAAGTATAGTTTAGATGAGCTTCCTCAATTATTTAATGTTCTAAAAGGGGATATGTCTATCGTAGGGAATCGTCCTCTTCCTTTGTATGAAGCAGAGGTGTTAACTACAGATGAAGGCATCGAGCGTTTTATGGCGCCAGCAGGTATCACAGGGTTATGGCAGGTAGAGAAACGAGGAGATAATGGAAGCATGTCCGATGCCGAGCGTATTAGATTGGATGTAACTTATGCCAAAAATTACGACCTAAAAATGGATATTAAGATAATGATTAAAACACTTACAGCATTTATTCAAAAGGCAGATGTTTAGTTATAAAATTAGAGTCATACAATTAATCGTTTTTTTATTAAGTATGGGGATCTTAACGGATGCCTATGGACAAGCAGAAAATACTACTTTACCTGATTTGAATAATGTTCTCTTTCCTCCATTAGAGCAACTTTTTGAAAATGCTAAAAAGAATCCAGGAGTAGCGATGTATGAAACAAAAATGGAGATACAAGAAAGCATGCTAACTTCAGAGCAGAGAAGTTGGTTAAAATATTTTAAGTTAGGAGGATCTTATCAATATGGTAATATTGCAGTCAATTCAGCATTTACAAATGAAAATACCCCATTATTCTATCAAACTACTGGTCAGACCCAAAATTCTTGGTATGGAACCGCGGGGGTAAGCATTCCTCTTGATGATCTTTTTGATAGAGGAAATAAAGTAAAAAGACACAAACTTGAACGTAAGTTCACAGAGCTCGAAATGGAAAAATGGTTAAGTGAGCAGCGCATTAGGATAACAGAATCTTACATGACCGCCAGGATGCTTGCCTC
>CANRHE010000145.1 GCA_947630335.1 uncultured Sphingobacterium sp. | reverse complement strand
TTTTGAACTATCTAAGTTCTCAAGCTAGCTCCATCAATTTGGGTAATGTTGTCTTATCTATGATTTTTATGATTTAATAAATCACTTGATTTTTGGTAGCCTACAAGAATGTGTCTATAAGCTCCATCCTAATATCATAAAATTAAAGGGGCTGTTTCATAAGCAGAAACAGCCCCTTCTTTTTGATATATTGAGAGTTGATAATATCAATAAGTATATATAAATTTATTCTATAACCAATGGAACTCTATTAGATTCAATTTTACCAAAATAAGGTTCAAATCCTTTTTCCTTTAATTCATCCAATATCTCTTTACTTAAATATTTTTCAATACTCTCTGGATTCATTTGATAACTTAAATAAAAATCACACTGACCATTTTTAAAATTCTCATAATCTATAAAACAATAATAGTCAAAACTATTTAAACGATGATAAAAATAAAAATACACGCTTAATGTTTTTGATAGACCTTTGGGTATTAATACAATATCTTCAATAGTTTTATTTTTCATACGATCGGCCCATGCTAGATATCCAAAAGTATAAAAATAATCCGAACCTTCTTCTCCTTTAATACCAACATTAATACTCATTTCTTTATCAAAAACATTCTGTCTAATGGTAAAAAAATCTCTTGTATATCTATCTGACATTGTTTGATCATAAGCCAAAGTAGATGTGTCTATCGGAAACCAAATATCTTGGTCGGTGTTATTTGTTATTTTCACATCCACCATCAAACTGTCTTGTACAAAAGAATTCTGTATTTCAAATACAACCTCTTTATTTTGGGCGAATGCTAAGTTACTTAACATTGCAAAAATTATATACTTTATTATTTTCATCTTAATTAATTTAAAAACTCCAATTATTACTCTTTGCTTGATTAATAAACTCTTGGTGTATTGCAGAATTATACATCCCCATTACAGACCCCATATTAAAATTATAGGCTTGAATTTCTGATAGAGCTTTTGCAGCGCTAAGGGTTCCGTATTTATTTGCCCATGCTTGATACTGTCCTGAAACATGATGTACAACATGTATCAATTCATGTCCAATAGTCGACGCTAAAGCATAATTCGATAAAAACCTTCCCTTAGCTAACTGTATTACACCTTTAGACTTAACGTTGAACTGACCTTTTGAGTATTCATTATAGGAATAAAAAGCTCTCCCATTAATCGAAGAATTGCCTCCTATAATATCGACATTTTCATATCTAGGGTAATTAGCTTCTTTTGATAATTCTGGGAAAACTTCTTCTGCGAATTGTTGAGTCTCCCCATTAGACCAATGCCTATTAATTTCTTCATAAGGATCTATTCCTACCTTTTTCAATGCTCCCAATACTTTGTCCTTTTCAACCATCTTATGCGCAGCATGATTCAATGCACTTACAAGAAAAGCAGTTGTGGCACCTTGCCAAAAATTACCTCCCGTAAGCTCTGCCACAGCCCCACCACTAACAGTTGAAAAGGCAATCATACCAATATCACTATCTTTTATACTTCCTCCATGAATACCAAATCCTGAAGATAAAAGACTACTTACCGCAGCTGAAGCAAAAGACGATAAAAAGTCACCACCCTGAGTAACAGAAATAATCCCTTGAGCCAATCCATGTGTCGCGGCTTGTGCAGTAACAATCGTAGTGGTATTTAATGTAGAAGAAAGAGTCTGAAATGCTTCTCCAATACCAAAACTCGCTGCCCCACTAATAGCTCCAAATATAGCGCTTTTAGCAAAACCTTCTGCTGAAAAAGGAACATCTGCCAAAAGAGCGGTCATGGTATATGTGGTCATAGCTACAACAGCACCAATTACAATACTTGCTGTTACTGCAATCTCTCCACTAGGATCGGTATATTTTAACGGATTGTTCCAAACATAACCGTAACGGTTAAAACTTTGAGTATTCGTAGGATCTTGAACAAAGTTATCAGGAGCCATAAGCCTTCGAACCTTTGGATCATACAAACGCCCATTCATGTGAATTATTTTTATGCCCTGTAGGTGCTCATGCCCTGTATAGCCCCGATCTGTAAAAGTTAACTTTTCTAAAATTAATCCACTTCCATTGGTTACTGTTACTACATTTCCCCAAGCATCAAAATGTCGTTTTTCTACAATTGCCCCACTTGTATTGGTTATAGCAACCACACTACCTAAATAATCTCTGTGAAAATAATAGTACTGTGAAGTTACTGTATTATTAGCTCTTGCCACCACTGTAGCACTATACGCATCTCCATCTGCATAATACACATAATCAACCGCTTTAGTTTGTGTATTGAATGTGATTTCTACTCTTCCATCATGCGAATAGTGTTTCTGATATAAACTTTGCTCTTTTTCCGAAGTAATTGTACCATAATACATAACGGATCTATTACCAGAGCTATTATAATCAAAATACAAATCTTCCTTATTTTTCTCATGAATTGAAACAGGGCTTTTAAATGTATTATAGGCAACTTCCAACAAAGATCTTTCTTGGTAATAAGGTTTTGCGTTTCCAGTTAAAGAAATAGTGTTTAATTGGTATTTTTTAGCACCATTATACTGATAATTCCCCAACGTGTTTTTTACAATTCTTCCCTTATTGTCATATTCTTGCGTTTCCTGTTGCCTTGTCCCATTGGTAAACTCTATAAGCCTATCCATATCATCATACCTAAAAGTCTCTGTAACTCCGAAAAGATTACTTGTCCGGTTTAAAAGATTTCCTCTTTTTCTATCAAAATTAGTACTAATATCAAGTATCGAGTATATATTTAGTGATTTTCTAACTTTTAAACTTGAAGGCAAAGATGAGTACAAATCATAACCAAAAGACTGTTCCAATCCGTTTCCAAGATTCACTAAGCCCAAATTACCTATATTGTCAGTTAGGGCTTTTTCTGTCAACATCTTATTAGTAGCAGCGTCAATTACCTTCCAATGCTTACCATTCTTATATTCATTCTTAATTTTATTCTCAAACACTTTCCCAAAAGCAGTAGTTTTTACTGCTTCTGTACTCACCCTTCCAAAACTATCATAGGTAAACGTTTTACTATATGTAACTTTCGGTGTCTTTTCAACGCTATTAGTCAGCTGTAATAAATTATTGTAAGTATTCGTATACTCTGTTACGCTGCCGTTAATAGTAGCAGTGGAGGATTTCAATAATTTTGTTGTGTTATCATACACATACGTTATATTGTGATGTGTATTCTCACCAACAACTTTTTTATTTAATAGTTTTCCTACATCATCGTATTGAAAAGTTGTTTTTCCTTTAGGTGTATTTTCTTCAGTTAATGCTCCAAATGCGTTGTATTTATAAGTATAAACGCCGGCCGAAGGATCCGTCAATTTAATCTTTCTGCCCCATGCATCATACTCCATCACAACAGAGGTTCCATCAAAAGTAGAACTCTTAACTACACCCTGTGCATTGTACGCATAAACTATTTTACCACCTGCATCTGTTGCTTCTATTTGGTGTCCGTTTGCATTTACAGTAGTAGTCTCTGTTTTCAGCCCATCATTAGAAGACACCTTTACCCCTTCATAAGTATAATTTACTTTTTTGGTTGTACTATAATCGATAGTTTTTAACCTATCATAATCATCATAGCTATATTTCATCCAAATAGTTGGCTGTCCAACTACTGTTGGTCCATAATCTCCTGTTTTACGCCCATAAATATCATATGTAACCGACGTTTTTAAATTTTTCCCATCTACTGTATTGACCATTTCACTTACCTGTCGTCCCAATACATCCGTGGTCTTAGTTGAAAAATGTCCATCTGCACCTGAAACAGATGCTATATAATTCCCTGTAGAAGAATCAAAACTATACGTATAAGTTTTTGCATTACCCAAATAATCAATTTCTTTAGTCAGCTTTCCCCATTTGTCATATTCAAATTTTGATTTTCTTCCAAAAGGATCTTCCGAAGTCAATAACTGTCCATAACGCTTGTCATAAGTACGCTTGGATACCAACCCCTCCGTATCTGTTTCTTCAATCGCGAATCTACTAGTAGAATCGTATTTCAATAAAGTCTTACGTTCTGTCATCCCAGTGTCACTCCCTTCCGTACTAAGAGTTTTTTCTATAGTATTTCCATAACTGTCAAATTTATTTGAAGTGACTAGCGTATAAGTAGAAGCTGTTGGTCTATTCTTTTCTTTAGTTATATTTCCCTTGCTATCATATTCATACTCTTCTTGTGTAATATAGGTTCCTCCATAAGCAGAATTCGTCGTAACTATTTTTTGAGGTTTTCCTATTATATACTTCCCGCCTTCATCTACATTTTTATAAGTTATTTTCTCTGTAGTTTTTCCCTGTTCAAGAGTGTTTAAAAAATTCTTCGTTATTTTAGTATCTATCAAATTATAAGGTCCTGCATATTGGTAACTTATTTCTGACTTTACTTTAGTCAGATTATTATAAACCCATTCTTTTGCAAGTTCAATCTTGATTACTTTATTCACTTCACTTACATTATAATCGCTTTGTTTATAATCTACCACATAGCTATTGTTATAAGGTAAGTCACTTTTTAGATATGAAGTATTCAAAAATGTATAATTTTTAATTTCAACACTTCTTTTAGATAAATCAAAAACAGACACATGCCATTTTTTCTTTTCCGATTCAGTTTTGTACCAACTACTTCTAGCAAGCTTCTCAAACCCCAGACCTCCAATATCCATATTAACAGTAAAATTATGGTACTTAAAGTCCTGAAACATTTCATTGTCATTAACCTTCTTCTTCAATTGCCTCACTAATCGAATATCTTTACTTTCCTTCAAATTAACATTCGGATGTACTGCCTTATTATCATTGTAATAAAAAACAGAACTTCCTTTCGGTGCATCATTCAATTCTGCATAATTAATCTCATACTGAATTTCACCTCCGTTCATTTTTACTTTTTTTAGATAAGAATCTAGCGTATAGTCTTTTTTAAAATCAAGATAGGTTGCTTTATTATTCTGTAATTGTAATACAATTAAATCCTTTTCTACTCCATTGTGTTTATAAGGTGTAGCAATGGGTATAGGTATCCAATTATTATCAGAATCATGATTCGAAAGAGACTCATAGTCTTTTACAAACATTCGTCCAGTTTGGTTATATTTATTTCCCGCCTTATTTTTAAAAACAGAAACCTTCCATTGCGTATCATGATCGTTTATTGTCCATTTGGGTTTATACCTATTTATCCATATTCGAACTAGATCCGTTTTACCATCTCCATCAACATCCATCGCATAGTAACTATTTAAATGAACTTGTGTATCAAAATAACCTTGCGAATTTGGCCAGTACTCCGTTATAGTTTCTTTTGATTTTACAAAAAACTCTCCTCCAGTTGGTTTAGGGTTTGCGAGATAAACATTCCATAACTCTTTTTTTGTTCCTCCATCACTATCAGGTACAATAAAATCTGTTTTGCCATCGCCATTAAAATCACCCAATAAAATTTGTCTTTTGAAGTTATAGCCTGGAATAGTGCCCTCTCCTAGAATTTCGATCTCAGTATAAATACCTTGTTCATTCTGATTAAAACTCACCACCCTATAACGTTCTTTATCAATAACTAATATATCCGATTTTCCATCACCATTAAAATCGCCTATAAAACGTGCATTGCCTTTTAGCTTAGAATCATCTTTACTTGAAAAATCAGTAAAACCTCGGGTACCATTGGTTGTTTCTCTATTTCTATTTAAATCTGCTATATATACCTTTGGATTGTCTCCTAAGTAAAACTCAGGAGTTGTAGAATGTATCTGATTACATGGGTCTATACCTCCTATAATCCCAAAGTTGAAGATATTAAAAGGAACATCTTGTATTTCTTCCATATAAGTTAAGATAATTACATCTGTAATACCATCACCATTAAAATCTCCTTGTAAATAACCATTTCTCATTTTAGCAAATTCTGTTGCTTTACAAAGTTTTCTAGGACATGGACAATAAGGAAAGTGCAAGCCTAAATTATCAAAAACAAATTTTTTATCATAATCAAATTGTTGCACACCCTTAGCGTCATAAATCTTAAATCGCACACCATCAATTTCACTTTCTACTTTTACAATTGAATTAAAATTTTTTAATTTATTGTTGCTATCTAATACAGTAGCAACAAAAGAATTACTTTTATAAACCGTATAATTTATTGGTGTTTTAATAGCTTCGG
>CANRHE010000144.1 GCA_947630335.1 uncultured Sphingobacterium sp. | reverse complement strand
ACAATGGATGCTGGATTAGGAAAAGAGCTTCAACGTGTATTGAAAAAATCACTTGGTATGGAGTTTTTCTTAGGCCACAAAGTAACTGGCGCTTCTTCAAAAGGAAAAACAGTAACTGTTACTGCTGAAGATTCAAAAGGACAAGCTGTATCTTTTGAAGGAGACTATTGTATAGTTTCTGTAGGTCGTGTTGCTTATACGCAAGGCTTAGGCTTAGAAAACATTGGTATTACACCTGAAGAAAGAGGTAACAAAATTACGGTGAATGAACATATGCAAACTTCTGTTGAAGGTGTCTATGCGATCGGAGATGTTGTTCGTGGAGCTATGTTAGCTCATAAAGCTGAAGATGAAGGTATTTATGTTGCAGAATATATTGCAGGTCAAAAACCTCATATTGATTACAATTTAATCCCAGGCGTTGTATACACTTGGCCGGAGGTTGCTTCCGTTGGACAAACTGAAGAACAATTAAAAGAAGCTGGTCGTAAATATAAAACGGGTTCATTTTCTTTCAAAGCTTCAGGTCGTGCAAAAGCATCTGGTGACACAGATGGTTTTGTAAAAGTTTTAGCAGATGCTGAAACAGACGAGGTACTAGGAGTTCATATGATTGGTCCACGTGCTGCAGACATGATTGCAGAAGCAGTGGTAGCTATGGAATATAGAGCCTCAGCAGAAGATATAGCACGAATCTGTCACGCTCACCCTACATATACGGAAGCTTTAAAAGAAGCAGCTTTAGCAGCAACAGCTAACAGAGCAATTCACGCATAATAATAACAAAAGAGGTGAAATGAATATTTCACCTCTTTTGTTATAAATCAATTTATAAATATCATGAACTTTCATACTAGAAAATGGGTGAAGCCCGAAGACCTTAATCCAAATGGGTCACTATTTGGAGGAACATTATTACGTTGGATAGATGAAGAAGCTGTTATATACGCAATAGTACAGTTAGGTAATCATCATGTGGTGACAAAATATATTTCGGAGATAAATTTTGTTAGTTCCGCAAAACAAGGTGATATTATTGAACTTGGTATTAGAGCAACTCATTTTGGTAGAACATCTATCACTATGCGTTGCGAAGTAAGAAACAAAATAACTCGAAAAACAATATTATCTATTGATAAGCTAGTTTTTGTAAATCTTGATGAAGAAGGTAACCCAGCTCCCCATGGGAAAACAGAAATAACTTATGCTTATATGAGTGTAGAAAAAACTTCAAATAAATAGTGATGATGTCTTAATAATCATCACTATTTATAATTATTGTCAATTATTTTTTTCAGATCTATTTCAACCCAAAAAGAAACAATAGGTATTAAAGATGCTACAAAATATTTGATCACACGACTAAATTTCCAGTTAAACGTTTGCCAGCACATTATCAATAATATAACGAATATTACTACTAAAAACCCGTGAATTGACCCTGCAATTCGTACTGATCCATTACGTATATCTTCTGGTACATCCATAAAATAAGGTAGTGCATATTTAATAGGCATAGCTATAAAAAACAAAACAATAGTTGATATCGCTTCCCAAAGTGCAACAAACCTAAAAATCTTTAACATATTATCATTTTTTTGAAACAAAAATAGACAATTTAATAAGATCTCATTTTATTATTAAAGAATTTACGGTAGACTGACATTCTTGTCAGCACAAACTATCTAAAGATTATTCTTTAGATCATACTGAATGATAAACTACTTGAAACAATTAAAAGAAAGAAATAATAAAGATTAGATTTCTGAAAGAGCGCCTATGAGGTATTAGCTGGACATTCATTTTTGAGTCAATTGTTTATTGTAATTAGACAGTTAGCCTTTTATTTTATTCCTTGAAACAAAAAAAAAGCGTATTTTTGAGCTTTAATAGTTAAAAGTATACATTAAGATAATTATATGAACTACGATATCATTGTTATTGGAAGTGGCCCAGGTGGTTACGTTGCAGCTATCCGTGCAGCTCAATTAGGGTTTAAAACTGCCGTTGTAGAGCGTGAAGCTTTGGGTGGTATTTGTTTAAACTGGGGCTGTATTCCTACTAAAGCTCTATTAAAGAGTGCACAGGTATTTGACTATTTAAACCATGCTGAAGAGTACGGAATTAAAGTTCAAGGAGGTGAGGTAGACTTCGAAGCAATAGTTAAAAGAAGTCGTGGCGTAGCTGAAGGAATGAGTAAAGGTATTCAGTTCTTGATGAAAAAGAATAAAATTGATGTCATCATGGGTACTGCCAAAATAAAAAAAGGTGGTAAGGTTGAAGTAAAAGGGAATGATGGGGTTATAAAAGAATATACTGCTAAACATACTATTTTGGCAACTGGTGCTCGTTCAAGAGAATTACCGAACTTGCCTCAAGATGGTAAAAAGATAATTGGCTATCGTCAAGCAATGAATCTACCGACACAACCTAAGTCAATTGTTGTGGTAGGATCAGGTGCTATTGGTGTTGAATTTGCTTACTTCTATAATACCATTGGAACAAAAGTTACAATTGTGGAGTTCATGGATAGAATTGTACCGGTGGAAGATGAAGAAGTATCTAAACAACTAGAGAAATCATTAAAAAAATCGGGAATAGATATTCTTACCAAATCTGAAGTCACATCCGTAGATACTAGTGGCCCTCTCGCTAAAGTAAATATTAAAACTGCAAAAGGAACAGAAGTTATTGAAGCAGAAGTTGTGTTATCAGCAGTAGGTATTATGCCTAATATCGAAAATTTAGGTCTAGAGGAAGTAGGTGTAAAAGTAGAAAAAGGACGCGTTGTTGTTGACGACTTTTATAAAACAAATATTGAAGGCGTATATGCTATAGGCGATATTGTAAAAGGTCAAGCACTGGCGCATGTTGCTTCAGCTGAAGCTATTACATGTGTTGAAAAAATTAAAGGTCTACAGGTAGATCCAATTAATTATAATAATATACCAGGCTGTACATACTGTTCGCCAGAAATAGCTTCAGTAGGTTATACCGAAAAAGCTGCCAAAGAAGCTGGTTATGATATTAAGGTTGGTAAATTCCCTTTTTCTGCATCAGGCAAAGCGTCAGCTGCAGGAGCTAAAGATGGTTTTGTAAAAGTTATTTTTGACGCAAAATATGGTGAGTTTTTAGGAGCACATTTAATTGGTGCAAATGTAACTGAAATGATTGCTGAAGTGGTAGTAGCTAGAAAATTAGAAACTACAGGGCATGAAATCATTAAATCGGTTCACCCTCATCCAACAATGAGTGAAGCGATTATGGAAGCTGCAGCAGATGCCTATGGCGAAGTAATCCATTTATAAAATTTACGAGGTATCATCTCATAAAAGAAATAGCGCTTAGAATTCATAATTCTAAGCGCTATTTCTTTTAGTTCTCTATAATAATGTTAATATCGACGAAAAACCCCTCTCTTTCCTAAATCATTCAGTAAACGTTCTGTTATAAATTGGTAATATATATTTAACTTTGTATATATGATATTAAAAGCAAGTAATATTGAAAAATCTTACGGTAAACTACCTATTCTCAAAGGTATAGATCTTGAAATAGAGAAGGGTGAAATTGTATCCATAGTTGGGGCATCTGGAGCAGGGAAAAGTACTTTGCTACACATCCTAGGAACATTAGATAAAGCTGATAAAGGTGATCTAGTCATAAATGGCACACATATCAATACACTGAATGAAAAAGCTTTAAGTTCATTTAGAAATGAACAAATTGGTTTTATTTTTCAATTTCATCACTTATTACCTGAATTTACGGCATTAGAAAATATATGTATACCAGCGTTTATCAAAGGAAGTTCAAAGGCACAAGCTGAAAAAAAAGCTTCAGAGCTTTTAGATTTATTGGGGTTAAGAAATAGAGCTAATCATAAACCTACGGAATTATCAGGAGGTGAACAGCAACGAGTTTCTGTAGCTAGAGCCCTAATAAACAATCCTTCTATTATTTTGGCTGATGAACCTTCAGGAAATTTAGACACAGAGAATGCTAACTCATTACATAGTTTATTTTTCAAACTACGGGATACAATTGATCAAACATTTATTATAGTTACACATAATGACGATTTAGCGAATATCTCCAACCGAATTATTAACATTAAGGATGGATTAATAATATAAGTGATAATGAGTAAAATTTTGATAACAGCTGGCACCTCAGCATTGGCCATTAAATTAAGAAATAAACTACAGTCTACTTTTGATGTATATTTGGGAGAAGAGATAGCCGCAATACCATCAGTTTTGACAAAAAACTATATAATTACACCTTCAGCATCATCACAGAGTTATGCACATAGTATTATTAAAATAGCATTAGATCATAACATAGAAAAAATACTAGCATTAAAAGTGGAAGAAGTAAAAAAACTTAGTCTAAGTTTAACTTTATTTGAGGAGTATGGAATTACAGTATTAACCCCACGTCCAGCGCAATTAGCAGAAGTAAATATGTTACGAAATCCAGATAAGGGAATTAAACTTTCTCTAGTCGAAAATGGACTAGACCTATTTACTAATAATCAGATTGAAATAGATATTAATGGGTTATTAGCTATTTCAGATTCTCATGAAGACTTTGCCTTAATTACGCTTTGATATGGTGAAAAATATAAACTTAGCAAAATGCCTTTTCTTATTTGAGATTGATAATGTATTAATTCAAAAAAGAGACTACCTAGTACAGGTATATTATTTATTTGGCAGTTTTTATGAGTTTACAGAAGGAACCCATACTGCAAACACAATTGCCCAATTTATGGCCAAAATTTATGATGTACACGGAGAAGATGCTGTATTCTCTGCTACAAAAATCATGTTCAACATAGATGAAAAATATGAAATAAATTATAATCGTTTATTAGCTAATGCTCAAATTCCTATTAAACTTGATCTAAGAGATAGCACAAAAAAATTATTAAACAAATTAATAAAAGGTAAAAAAAATATCGCTATATTAACAAAAGGTAACCCAATAGAACAATTAAATAAAATTAAATTTATAAATTGGGGGGATCTATCAGACATTAAAAATATTTTAAAAATATACTTTAAAGACGAATTAGATTTTAGAGGTATTGAACCTATTGAATTTATTTCTAAAGAATTTGAGATAGATCAATCAGATGTGGAGTATATTGATAATATCTAGTTTTATAGATCTATGGCAAGTAAGCTAACATTTTCATTTTTTTTGGGACTTATTCTTCTAACCTTCTCATCATGTAAAAAGGAGGATCCAGAACCTAATGAGTTGGATCCCAGTGTTATTGACAAGTCAAAAACTTACTTGACTAACAAACAAGAAAATGAACTTAAGAATTCTGTTTGGTATTACTATAAAGCATTATCAATATGGGAGGAGATAATACCTCATTCTATTAGTCAAGTAGCAAATAAAAATGAAGACCTAAATTTTATTCAAAATAATTACACCCAATATTTTGAAAAAGCTGAAAGTGTTTTAGACTATTTAAAAACATTAACTAAGAAACATCCAAATCGTAAGCAAGAAAAAGATTATGATTGGTATAGTATCTTAGATAGAGGTAATAGTGTAATCCACAACGTACAAGGAACTATGACCTCTGGACTAGGACTTACGGTTTTCTATTTACAGAATAATTCTAATGATAACAATAAAGGACTATTTATAAGGTCAATTGATAAAGGATCATCTGCTCATTCCGCAAACTTACAACGAGGAGACCAGATTTTGAGCATAAATGGTGATACAAAAATAGATTACAATAATCAGTTCCCAAAAAACAATTCTACAATTTTAGACTATTTAAGTCTCTCTTCAATTCGAATAAAAGTAAAAAAACAAAATGGTGATATTTTAGAAACAGATCTTAATCATAAATATTATAGTAGCAATCCCATTTTAACGAGTAAAATAATTAACTCGAATGAAAGAAAAATTGGATATTTCGTATTAAATTCTTTTGCCAGTATTAGAAGAGGATTTTCTTACAGCTCCTTTTATTATGAATTGCAGTCTTTATTTAATGAATTTGAAATTAATGGCATCAATGAGTTAGTTATTGATTTAAGGAATAATGGAGGTGGGGATGTCGAAACTGCAGAATATTTAGCAAATCGTATTGCGCCTGCTAATCTAACTGGAAGTGAGATGTATACTTATGAGGTTAATCAATTTATTAAAAAATGGGAATGGTTTAATGAAGAAGAATTTGCTCCTATAAAATTTAATAAAATCGGTTCATT
>CANRHE010000143.1 GCA_947630335.1 uncultured Sphingobacterium sp. | reverse complement strand
TTTACACTTATAAACTAAAAAAATGCGTACTTTTGCAAAATTGTTATGAATAAAAAAGTCGCTTTTTATACGCTCGGTTGTAAGCTGAATTTTTCGGAGACATCTTCGATTGGACGCCAGTTTAAGGATGCAGGTTACGATTCAGTATCGTTTGATTCACCTGCTGATGTTTATGTTATTAATACGTGTTCTGTAACAGATAATGCGGATAAAAAGTGTCGAAAGGTAGTGAAAGAAGCCTTGAAGCATTCTCCAAACGCCTACATTACTATTGTAGGATGCTACGCACAATTGAAACCTAAAGAAATTTCAGAAATACCTGGTGTTGATATGGTTTTGGGAGCCGCAGAGAAATTTAATATAATAGAACACATTAATGATCTTACGAAGCAGGAGAAGGCTATTATACATAATGCACCTATTGATGAGACGAATCAATTTGTAACTGCTTATTCCATTGGAGATCGTACACGTACATTTTTAAAAGTGCAAGATGGATGTGACTATTCATGTACATTTTGTACTATTCCATTGGCTCGTGGTGCTTCTCGCTCGGGTAAGATTGAAGATATTGTACGCCAAGCAGAGGAAATTGCAGCTTCTGGGGTAAAAGAAATTGTATTGACAGGTGTCAATATTGGTGACTTTGGTATCCGTGATGGGAAGCGTCAGGATAAATTTTTGGATTTAGTAAAATCCTTGGATGAAGTTGAAGGTATTGATCGTATTCGTATCTCATCTATCGAGCCTAATTTACTGGCTAATGAAATTATTGAGTTTGTAGCCCAGTCTAAGCGATTCGTTCCTCATTTTCATATGCCATTGCAATCAGGTAATAATAAGGTTCTAGCACAGATGCGTAGACGTTACAAACGTGAATTGTATAGCGAAAGAGTAGCTAAGATTAAGTCTTTGATGCCTAATGCGTGTATTGGAGTGGATGTAATTGTAGGTTTCCCCGGAGAAACACGTGAAGATTTTATTGATACTTATAATTTTTTAAACGATTTAGATATATCCTATTTACATGTATTTACTTATTCAGAGCGTGAAAATACAATAGCAGCCCAAATGGAAGGTGCTGTACCTGGTTCACAACGTTCAGACCGTAGTAAAATGTTGCATATCCTTTCAGAAAAGAAACGTAGAGCATTTTATGAGGAGAATATAGGTCAATTAGGAGAGGTATTGTTTGAGGGTGATATTAAGGATGGCTATATGCATGGTTTTTCTAAGAACTATGTTAAAGTACGTACACCTTATGATCCCTTATTGGTAAATGAGATTGTAAAAGTGAAATATATTAGTATTTCGGATTCGGGAGATGTGGATGTGGAGGAGATACCAGAGGTGTTTACACATTAGATAATTCTGTACAATTTAAATACTAGGAATTTAAAATAAAATTAAAAGCCTCGATTACTAGTAATCGAGGCTTTTAATTTTTACTTTCCTTTATGATTTTCTTTGAACTCTTCAAACTCTTTATGCAGTCGTAATAATTTGAATGTAGAACTAATTAATTCATTTGTTTCTAGTAATATGGAGAAGTAAAGTTTACTATTTTTTGGACTGTTTTCAGATGTACGAATATGTATAATCTGCTTATCAAGCAGGTTGTTTGTAATCTTTAATAAGTTGTCGCGTTGTTTTATATTATTATCTATTAGAGAGAACTCCATGCGACTATACATATTGTATATTTCAGCAAACCAGTTTCCTAAAGCGTTAGCTACTTGCATTAAATCTTCACCTTGATAGCTTTTTAATGCTTTGTGGTTGTTATCAACGTGGCTATGCGCGTTGTTAGCTATCACATATAGATTTTCTATTATGTCTTGCATGTAACCTAAAGACATGATATAATAACGGCTTCCTACCGCAGTGTTATCATCTAAGTTGCGGATAAAGTTATATAGATTATCATTAGTTGAATCTAGCTCTCTATCTATCTTCTTTATCAATTTCTTATTTGTGGATAAAGAATATAAATCATTTCTGATCAAACCATCAATAATCTCTTTGTAAAAGATATTTGTTTTTACAAATACCTCAGCAATTTGATTTGAGCTGGATTCTGTTACTTGTTGTAAAGTATGAATGTCAGCTTTTTCAAGTTGCAATTTTCTTTGTGTTTGTTCTGCTACTTTTTTCTTATGCTTACGTGCATTTTGAAATAATAGGATACCTAATAATATCAGTGCGCCAACTAATGTTATTATTCCGCCTACTTTCAGTAAAAAGGCAAATATCACTGCTCCTAAGAAAGCACAAGCGGCAGTAAAAAACCAACCTCCAATCACGTGTAAAACACCTGACACACGATATACAGCTGATTCTCTATCCCAAGCACGATCTGCAAATGCAGTACCCATTGCGACCATGAATGTTACATATGTTGTTGATAAAGGTAGTTTTAATGACGTGCCTACCGCTATAAGACTACTTGCGACCATAAGATTGACCGATGCACGAACCATATCAAACATAGGTTCGTCTTTTGATTTCTTTTTAAATACCTTGGCCTCAAAACGCTTGTCTAAATGTGTACGTACGGCATGAGGTAAGATATAGCTCATTGCATTACCTAAATTTACAAAACCTCTTACAACTAAACGAGATATCGAATTAGGTTTAAATTTTTCGGTACTTGCCTCTTGACTACTTAAATTCATTTCAGTTTCGATCACAGTACGTGCTTTTTTAGAAGTCCATAGAGTGAATATCATTATTGCTCCAGAAATAAATAATATCCAAACAGGAGCGACTATGTTTGCAGAACCTAACTGTGACATCATATAAGTGTCTGGGTCAGCACCCGATGCTGCATTGAAAAAGCCTATAGATTGGATTGCCGCAACGGGAACTCCAATAAAATTTACCAAGTCATTTCCTGCAAAAGATAATGCAAGTGCAAATGTACCGACACCAATAATTACTCGTAATATGTTGAAATTAAGTCGAGTAATTATAAAACTTAACAATGTGAAAATAATAAAGCTCCCGCCGATAAGTAAAAGCTCATTTGTGTTTATCCAATCCTTTACTGACTTGTCAATGAAAGTTACTGATTTTAATCCTTTGATGATGATGAAGTAACCAATTGCTGCTAAAGCAATTCCTCCGAATAAAACCCCATATGTTTTAAGCTTCTTCTCAAAATTAAAGGTAAATACTAATCTTGAAAGGTATTGTACCATCATACCTATCGCAAATGATAGCACTACGGACAGTAAGATGCTTACAACTATTTCAGACGCCTTTTCGGTATTAATGTAGCTCGGTAGTGAAGACCAATCGCCTGATGTAGTGATAATTTTATATGCTGCTAAGCAGACTGCTCCACCTAATAATTCGAATACAATGGATACGGTGGTCGATGTAGGTAAACCAAAATAATTAAATACATCTAATAGTATGATATCAGTAATCATTACCGCTAGAAATATGATCATTACATCATTGAAACTAAACATACTGGGTACGTATATTCCTGATCGAGCTATCTCCATCATACCACTTGAGAATACTGCTCCACATAAGATACCGGCACTGGCAAGTATCATAATTAGCCTAAAAGAAATAGCCTTGGATCCTATTGCAGAGTTCAAGAAGTTTACAGCATCATTACTAACGCCAACCATTAAATCAATTACCCCTAAGGTGATAAGTGTAATAATGATGAGATATAAATAATTATCCATAAAAGTTTTTTTTGCAAATGTATGAACTTATTAAGCGTCTTATATTAACTTATTGTTAAGTGTTTATTTATTTAGTATGAATTTAAAGTTATTTAATGGTGTTTAACCATGCTTCTGCCATGAGGTTGGCTCCAGCCATCGTTGTGTGTACACCGTCAGTAGTCCAATATGCACCATTGGCTCTGCTCTCTGCTCGATCAAAAACGTCTTGATATGGTATGAATACTGCAGCATATTCTTTTGCCAGGTCGCGAGCAGCTGATTGGTAACTTGAGAATTCAGGAAACCAACTGTTATCCACATATTGAACATCTTTAACAGCAAAAGGTTCTCCAATAATTAATTTTACGTTCGGTAATTTATTTAGGGTGGTATCTAATAATCTATTGTAATTATCTTTATAAGTTTTTACAGAACCCTTATAATCTCCGTTTTTTTTGTGCCAATAATCATTGACCCCAATGAGAATACTTAAAATAGTGGGCTTAAGATCTATGCAGTCCGATTGCCATCGTTCTTCTAGTTGAGGAATTTTATTTCCACTTATACCTCGGTTATATATTTTTAAATTTTTCTCTGCAAATTGGTTGAGTATTGTACCTGCCGCAAGCATAGCATAGCCATTACCCATGGCTTGAAGATTATTTGGGCTAGTTATCTTCCGATCTCTTCCGTGATCAGTGATAGAATCCCCTTGAAATAATATGATATCCTGTTGTTTTACTTCGATTTTAGACTTACGTTCTGTTATCGATGACGCAGCTTTAGCTAGTGAAGTACTCGCTAAAGTCGCGCCAATTGCTGTCATTGAATGTTGAATAAATTTTCTTCTATTGCTCATACATTTAGGTTTATGTAAACCTAAATGTATTGATATTAACAGAATTTATCAATAGCTAGTCGTATCACTTGACAAGCTTCTCTTATCTCTTGTGTAGAAATTGTTAATGGAGGGGCTATTCTTAAAGCTGTTTCACAATGTAAATACCAGTCAATCATTACACTATGTTCTGCACAGTATTTGCTTACATTATATACTTGGTCAAAGTTATCTACTTGGATACACATCATAAGACCTAAACCTCTAATTTCTTTAATTTTTGGATGAGCAAGCTCTTTGCGAAATAATGCTTCTTTTTCAGCGACTCCTGCAATCAGATTTTCATTTTGTATTACATCTAATGAAGCTAAAGCAGCAGCACAAGAGACCGGATGTCCGCCAAATGTGGTGATATGTCCCAACATAGGATTATCTTTTATGACATCCATTATTTCTTTCGGAGCTACAAATGCACCTAAGGGCAATCCTCCGCCAATACCTTTAGCTAACATAAGAATATCAGGAACAATATCGAAGTGTTCGAATGCAAATAGTTTTCCAGTACGTCCAAATCCAGTTTGGATTTCATCAAATACTAATAGTGCCCCTACTTCGTTACATCTTGCCCGAAGAGCTTGCATATAAGGTTTGGTTGGTACACGTACTCCAGCCTCGCCTTGTATAGCTTCAACTATTACAGCGGCCGTTTGTGTGGTAATAGTTTCTAAATCTAAGATATTATTGAATTCAATAAATTCTATTTCGGGAAGAAGAGGGGCATAGGCTTCATGATATGCTGTTCCTCCAATTAGACTTAATGCACCTTGTGTACTTCCGTGGTAGGCATTTTTTGCTGCAATGATCTGTCGTCGGCCTGTATAGCGTTTGGCGATTTTCATAGATCCTTCCACTGCTTCTGCTCCAGAGTTAGTTAAGTATACTGAACCAAAAGAGTTAGGAAGGGTATTTAATAGCTTGGTGGCAAATTGGACTTGTGGCGCTTGTACAAACTCTCCATAAACCGTTACATGGAGATATTTATCAATTTGATTTTGAATAGCTTCGATTACTTTTGGATGTCGATGTCCTATATTGCTAACATTAAAACCTGAAACTAAGTCTAGGTATTTTTGTCCATTAGGTCCATAAAGGTAGGATCCTTCCGCTTTCTCCACTTCAATCAATCTTGGACTGTTAGAAGTTTGTGCAGTATTTTGCAAAAAAAGTTCTCTATTACTAATCATAGTACAAAGGTAAGCACCAAATGATGAAAAGTTTTATTAAATGTGGGCTTTATTTTGAATAATTAGCTATTAATCAAAAAAGCCTTCTCGATTCGAGAAGGCTTTTTTGTGGTGCCAGCTGGATTCGAACCAGCGACACAAGGATTTTCAGTCCTTTGCTCTACCAACTGAGCTATGGCACCATTATTT
The DNA here is from genome assembly GCA_947630335.1 of uncultured Sphingobacterium sp. GTDB lineage: Bacteria > Bacteroidota > Bacteroidia > Sphingobacteriales > Sphingobacteriaceae > Sphingobacterium. The sequence continues at coordinate 311 of CANRHE010000143.1, read as the reverse complement.
GTTGTCCGTTTGTTACTTTCAACGTTGCAAATATAGAACTATGTATTGCCAAAACAAAATGTTTTTAGTTTATTTTTTATAATGTGCTTTTAATAAGCGAAATAATTTTTTATTCCTACTTTGTTAGATTCAAGAGATGATAATACGAGATAATTTCTGATTAAGTTGTGTAGAAGTTTTATTTAGATGATGTACTGCTTTAGTCTATAAAAAAAGAAAACCCTTGATAAATTTATATCAAGGGTTTGTAGTACCTAGGGCGGGAATCGAACCCGCACTCCTTTAACAGGAACAGGATTTTAAGTCCTGCG
>CANRHE010000142.1 GCA_947630335.1 uncultured Sphingobacterium sp. | reverse complement strand
CGTGATGACAATGTTAGCTGAGGCTAAAGCAAGGTAATATCATCGGGAACATAATTCCCTAAAATATTTATAACATAATAAAAAAAGAAAGAGGATACAATAAAAGTATCCTCTTTCTTTTTTTTATTACCGATCTAATGATCACTTTCTTCTAGTGTATGTTTATGTTTGAATAATAATGCAAATAAAACTACGATAACTAAAGTATAACCTGCAAAGGCAAGCCAGATATCATGCCAGTCTTTAAGATGAATGATGTGATCTAATATTCCATTAGTGATTGTCGCACCTTTACTTGAAATGAACTCCAGTAATTTCGGATTGTCTATTGTCGTATTTAATCTGCTGGCTAATTCTGCTACAGTATCAAAAGATTGAGTATAGTATTTGTCAATTAACCATCCTGATACTTGAGACCCAAGTATCGCACCAAAACCATTCGTCATCATCATAAATAATCCTTGAGCTGACGAACGTATTTTTGAATCAGTAGATGTCTCCACGAATAGTGAGCCAGATATATTAAAGAAATCAAAAGCCATACCATACACAATACAGGATAATATAATCATCCATAAACCGCTAGATGGATTACCATATGCAAATAAACCGAATCGTAATACCCAAGCCACCATCGCTATTAGCATGACATTTCGTATACCGAATCGTTTTAGAAAGAATGGAATAGCCAAAATAAACAAGGTTTCTGATATCTGAGAGATCGACATAATAATTGTTGATCTTTCCACTACCAGCGAATCTGCATACTCAGGGTAAAAAGCAAAATCACTCAAAAAAACATCACCGTATGCATTAGTTAATTGAAGAGCAGCTCCTAAAAACATGGAAAAAATGAAAAATAAAGCCATTTTGTAGTTGTTAAACAACTTAAATGCTTCTAACCCCAACATATCACCAATTTTTTCATTTTTGCTTGTTTTATGTTGAGGCGGAGTTTTAGGTAGTGCGATCAGAGAATAAATCCCTAAGAATATAGATCCTGATGCTGCGATATAAAATTGGTACTCCGTCGCTTTATTTCCCGTAAGATTGGTTAACCACATGGCAGATATGAAGCCAATGGTTCCCCAAACCCGTATCGGAGGAAATGCCTTGATCAAATCATAATTTCCTTGAGTAAGTGAGCTATAAGCAATAGAGTTTGATAATGCCAAAGTAGGCATATAAAAACACATAGCGAGCAACATCACTGTAAAGAAAGTATTGGGATTGTCAACTTGTACAAGATAGATCAAACACGAGGCATAAAGAATGTGCATCAGACTGTATAGTCTTTCGGCATTCACCCATTTGTCTGCTATGATTCCAATAAGTGTTGGCATAAAGAGTGATGCTATTCCCATCGTAGAGAATATGGCACCAAATTGAGTTCCATCCCACTGTTTTGTACCAAACCAATAGTTTGCGATGGTAATTAACCAAGCTCCCCACACAAAGAATTGTAGGAAGTTCATGATTACTAGTCTTAATTTAATAGACATATATTAGTATTTATTTTCTTCTTTCGATTTCATCTCGAAGGCGTGCAGCAATTTCATACTGTTCACTATCAATTGCTTTTTGTAATTCTACCTCTAATCGCTCTGTGGAGTATGATGCGTACATGAGGGAAGAAGTATCTTCTTCGGTAGATATATTTGATTCCTTTTGATCCGTTTCTTGCACTTCTTGTTTTGCTTTCTCGGTTGTTGCCATATTATCCAAAAAGGCAAAGTCATTACTCTCGATAACAATCCCTGCAGTATCCATTACGAATTCATATGTATATATAGGACATCCAAAACGAACGGCTAATGCTACTGCATCTGAAGTCCTTGAATCTATTTCACAGATGTTTTCACCTGATTTTGCAATTATTTTGGCAAAGAATACACCATCTATAAGATTGTATATTAACACTTCTTGAAGAGAAATATTAAAAGTATCAGCAAATGTTTTAAATAGATCGTGTGTTAATGGGCGGCTCGGAGTCATTTTTTCAATTTCCATAGCAATAGCCTGAGCTTCAGAACTTCCGATGATTATAGGTAATCTTCTATTACCACCAACTTCACCCAATACTAATGCATATGCACCGGATTGCGTCTGACTATATGATAACCCGACTATGTCTAACTTAATTTTTTTCATCCTAATCCCCCGTTCTATTGAGTACAAATATCTGAATATTAAAACCAAAAAAAAAGTGGCTTATGTAAAAAACCATAAGTCCACCTAATAATACTATTTTGTTTTTACTTATCAATTACCTTGATGAGCCTTTATGGCTGCTATAAGTTTGGGGACTATAACAAAAGCATCACCTACTATTCCGTAGTCTGCAACTTTGAAAAAGGGAGCTTCAGGATCTTTATTTATTACTACTATTGTTTTGGATGAACTCACTCCTGCTAAATGCTGAATAGCACCCGAAATCCCGATTGCAATATACAAATTAGGACTAATAACGATGCCTGTCTGCCCAACATGCTCGGAATGTGGACGCCATCCAGCATCAGAGACAGGTTTTGAACAGGCGGTAGCAGCCTCCAATAGCTGTGCTAGTTCTTCTATCATGCCCCAGTTTTCAGGACCTTTGAGTCCTCGACCTGCTGAAATTACAATTTCAGCATCTGGCAAAGAAATCTTATCGGTATTGCGTATAATTTCTTTAACCATGGTTCCAAAATCTTTTGATTCTAAGGAAGGTTCAAAGTTTACTATTTCAGCGTGACCTTCTACTTCTTTAGCAGCAAAAGCATTGGGATTAATAGTAATTACTTTTATATCTGATTGTATAGATACTGTAGCAATAGCTTTATTTGAAAAAGCTGTACGTTTAACCTGAAACGAATTTTCAGTTATAACCGGTATACTAATGGCTCCAGAAACGAATCCTGCTTTTAGTTTACTAGCTACCCTTGGTGCCAATCCTTTTGCGGTAAAAGAATTAGTAAAAATTATAACTTGTGCATTTTCCTTAGTGGCAACATCGGTAATCACTGCAGCGTAGGCCTGATTTACAAAAGTTTTTAAATCATCGTTTGTAATATTAATAACTTTTTTAACCCCATAATTACCCAGTTTCTCAAGCTCATGGGTAGTAACATTGCCAATAGAAACAGCTACTGTATCACATTGTAAACTATCGGCTATTTCTTTACCATAAGATGCAGCTTCAAATGCTGATTTCTTTAATACACCATCGGTGTTTTCTATATATATGAGTACTGACATGATGATCTTCTTTTAAAATGTTAAATAACTTTTGCTCTATGATGTAATAAACTAACGAGTTCATCTATGTTATCTTCCTCAATTAAAGTAACTGTTCCTCTAACTGGGGGAGCTTCATACGTCACTATGGTGGTCAGAGGATCTACCATTGTAGAAGCTATTATATCTAATGGTTTAGTTCGAGCTCCCATAATACCTCTCATATTAGCTATTTTAGGTTCTGCTATTCCTTCTGCAGCTCCTATCACGACTGGTAGTTGGGTTACTATAATTTCTTTGCCTCCTTCGATCTCACGCTCAATAGTAGCCTCATTATTTATTACATTCAATCCCTTTACGATAGACACAGATGGTATCTGTAAAAGATCGCCCAATAGCCCTGCTAGTTGTCCACCGTTATAATCAATAGACTCCCGACCGGTTAATATGAGATCAAAATTTTTATCTTTCGCATATTCTACTATTTGATTGGCAACATACCAAGCATCCAACGGACGTGAATCAATACGAACAGCATTATCTGCTCCTATAGCGAGTGCTTTACGTAGGGTAGCCTCGGTACTGCTATCACCTACAGTTATTACAGTAATACTTCCATTAGCTCCTGAATTCGTTAAATCTATAGCTTTAGATAAGGCTAGTTCATCGTATGGATTGATGATATACTGTACACCTTGATTATTGAATGCAGTGTTATTATCGGTAAAAGTGATTTTGGATGTGGTATCCGGTACATTACTTATGCAAACTAGTATTTTCATATTATTGAGTTTATAATTCTACATTTTATTTAATGTCTTAATTCAAATATAATTATATTAACTTAAAAAACCTATGCATGCATAGTAATGATTTTTATATATAACCTTAATTTTTTTTCTCTTACTTTTACTTTTATGAATAGAGTTGAGCAATTGAAAGAGTTTCTTAAAGAAACTCCTGACGATCCATTTTTGAATTATGCATTGACAATGGAATATCAAAAAATTGGAGAATTTGATAAAACTAGAAAGGGCTTTGATCATATGATTTCTACATTTCCTAATTATGTTGGAACATATTATCATTTTGGTAAATTTTTGGAGACTCAAGGAGAGAAGGAAATGGCAGCAGAAATATATAATAAAGGAATATTAGTTGCTAGGTCTGCCAGAAATATGCATGCCGCTAATGAACTGCAAGGGGCTTTAAATTTATTGATGGGTTTAGAGGATGATGATGATTAATTGTTAAAAAAAGGAAAATAAATAGCTTTGGTACTTAATTTGTTATAGGTATTTCAAATTAAGTTCTATGCGAGTTGTCAAGATTATATGTAGTTTTCTGTTTCTGTTCTTTTTGAATAGTTGTGTTAACAATCATAAGTCTTCACCATTATTACTGCGTAACTCAGGAAACCAGGAACTCGTTTTGACAAATTTAATTGGCGCTTACTACGGCGATTTGCCATGCGCAGGCTGTGATGCGATTGCAACTGTACTTTACTTAGAAAGAGATCACTCTTTCAAAATGACATATACTTACCAGGGTAAGTCTGAGAACCATTTTGTTAAAGAAGGAAAATGGTCAATACATGATGATCAACTAGCTTTAGATGGTATTGATTATAAATATAAAATCGAACCTACATACCTCGTACAGTTAGATCTTTCTGGTGAAGAGATTAAAGGAGAACTAGCAAATAAGTACCAGCTCAATAAAATCAAATAAAATATTCGTAAGAAAGCTTATTAAATATATATATCCCCATTACAAGTCTGTAACACATAGTAGGTTTCTTAAACTATGTTTTGTATCTGCATAGCTGTCTTACTGATTGATTTATAAAAATCATAATAACTATTCGTCTTAAAAGTCATGAAAAAATATTTTTTTTGAAAGTATATTTCACTTGTACTTTCTTTATACTATCCCTCATTTCTGTATTTGCGCAAGAAGTGAATAAACAAAGTGAAAAAAAATTACTGCCTAAAGTGGAACATGCTAAACCACTATATAATGATCTCATGCGTGACTTAGGGGCACGTAAGGGAGAGGCAGAGATTAACATTGGTATGGGATTAGCTGATCATACAGATTACATAGAGCATTTTGGATTTGTAGAGTATGAATGGGCGGTCGCTAATCGGCTGGGTTTAGAAGTCGAAATCCCATTTTCGTTTAATAGACGCATAGGGTCATTAAATGCTCAAATCCCAAACAATAGGATAGAAGGAGTAAAACTAGCTTCTCAATATACATATTATGTAAATGAGAAAACACAAACCTCTATGGCTGTAGCATACGTACATGAGTTTGAACTTAATTATTTGAATAAGTTAGACGAAGATAGGTTCTTCACCGGTATGCGTATGAATGCCCTATTAATCATTGCCAAAAAATTTCAAAATCTTAATACTATTATTTTTGGAGGACCAGTGATCAAAAATAAATTTGAGACACGAGAAACAAAAGTATCAGGAACAGTTAATGCAAGTGTGTTATATCAATTGCAAAAAACAAAAAATTTTATTGGAATAGAGAATAATTTTGACTTCAGGAGTGATCGATTTAACTATGTTATACGCCCGCAAGTCAAAGCAGGGATATTGCATAATCTGGCCATTGGTCTGGTAACTGGTATACCTATTACCTCTGTAAAAGAAATGAGTTTAGATTTCTTAACAAGAATAATATGGGAGCCTTAAAAGAGACTTTTGGAACTCCACAAAATAGAAATAGCCTAAATGTTGACATTTAGGCTATTTCTATTTATGGATTAGTAAGCTTAGTGAGCTTCAGTACCATCAGCACCATGTGCGTGACCATGCGCTAACTCTTCTTCTGTAGCTGGACGAGAGTTTAAAATCTCAATATCAAAGTTTAATGTTTTTCCAGCCATCGGATGATTTAAATCAGCGATAACAGCTTCAGGAGTAACTTCTACTACTACTGCACGGAATTGATTTCCTTGATTATCTTGTAATGGTAATACTTCGCCTACTGGAGGAAGACCTGTTTCTTTAAACATATCTGCTGGTAATTGAGCTACAGCTCTATC
>CANRHE010000141.1 GCA_947630335.1 uncultured Sphingobacterium sp. | reverse complement strand
TTAGCTCTATTAAAGAATACAAATCTAAACTCAAGGCTATGGAAGAACAACTAGCAGAACGTCTTAAATAACAGACAATAAAAAAGGGGGCTATATAGCTCCCTTATTTTTTGTTAGGTACATATCCAACTGCTTTAAGGTATGGCATCCATTCCAGTACTCTTTCAGGCTTTGCAAGTTCTTCACCTATTCGTATAGCATACTCTCTTTCTAATTCTCCTACATGCGCCGTATAGTGGTTTTGGAAAGCTGTATCTCTACTCAACTTATCTGAGAACATCATAATCTGTTTAATAGTCATACCATTAAACATATCAACTGTATTCTGATCTTTACTCTTTTTCTGCTTTGTCTCTTTCTTCTTAATAAACTTAAACAGGATATGAGATACCTTTCTTCCCTCTTTAAACTGTTCATACTTAATCTGTATATCAGCTTTATCATTAATCTCTTTAACTGCCTTATCTAATACATCCCTTTTAAATACAGCATTTAGCTTGTACTCATTATCTTCTAAGCCTAGCTTACTTCTAAGCTCTGCTATTTCAAACTTCTTACTTGTTCCAATATCTCTATACTTAATCAACAACTCATACAATCTAATACTGTACTTACTTTTAAACTCACTTACTTGCTCTAACAGGTATTGAGTAAAGTTAGCTTCAAGTCTACTTATCATGCTTATTACATTTCGATTCAGGTACATTACAACCATACCCTTATCATTTACATAAGTTACTTCATTAACCCAACGAGAAACGGTTACAGCATCCGTATCAGCATACCTATCAATATAGCTGAACTGTCTATTAAACAATTGTTTTGTAGCATCTGCTAACTGTGAGTAGGCGTTACTCTCATCAGTCTTGTATTGATCTCTGTAAGCTATAGCCTTAACTTCAATTGGTGTTTCAGGTGTGAGTTTATCTATCTCTCTTGCTTCTACGATAGCTAATAACATTAATCTTTGCTCAACCAACGACAGATTAAAACTAGCATCAATCAAACTATTATCTTTAACCACAAGCCTTGAATCCTTACTCATTTCCCCTCTCAACACTTTGGTAGTGAATTTGTCATTTTGTTATAGTAGTAATCTTTTATCACTGTTCTAATATAATATCAATATCATCAATACGGTAATTAATATCACATTAAACCACTTATCAACAGGTAAAAAGTATCACACATTACGGTAAAAAGTATCACACATACCCTCTGAAAGCCTTACAGGACAAGGCATACAGCAAACAGTAAAGCATTTTAAAGCTCTTTTTATTTCAGAAAAGCCCATCTTCCTTTCAAAAACTTTGATTTTAATTTTGATTATCTGCATAGCAAATTGGGTGCATGGATTCAGATATATTTTATCCATCCTCCATTGGCGGTTGGACAAGGTATATGCTCACAAGCTCTCATTTGCGCTCTAAGGTGCTTGTTTTAAGTAGGGTGGTACATAGGTATAGGCATGGTGTCTATCGTTCAATCTGAGCGATTCTGTGAGCATCTAGGACTATGTTTAAACCTTATCCTTACCCATCTGATAGCTGTGTACGCAATAACAGGTATTTGATACGTTCCCAAAAAATTGGGAGCGTACAGAGTTATCAGAATCCAACCGACTGCATGAAGTTTGAAAGGGTATTGAGAGTTACAGAGGGCGTGGAGAATATGAGAGAGTTTTAATATTCTTTTCACAACATGAAAGCTATCTGATAAACAAACACATGATCTACATTGCAAGATACCAATGAGTAATAATTATTAACTTCACAATGGAAAGTGAACGGAGCTAATAAAAAATTCCCCCTTAATCGGAGTACCCATCCTTCAATGGAGGATAGGATTTAACAGAGGCTATGGGGGCACTTTTGATGGGATGGGCTATATCTCTCACATCACATACAAGTCACATATAACACTAGGTTGTTATTCAAGAAGTGTGAAAGTTCCATATCAGCTTGATTGGAATGATTGCATTGTTGAATGCAAGCATGGAGATGTACTGTAGATCATTAAGTATTTTATATCCTCCAATGGAGGACATGCTAAAAATACAATCAAATACTAATTAAAAATTTGTATAGCTCTATATGGCTCTCATTTGCGTTTACAGCTCGTTTAGGCTTGTGTGGTACAAGTGCATAGGCAAGGTGTCTATCATTGCTCCACAGCTCTCCTATGAGCATGTAGAATTATAATTATATCTCTATCTTGTGTCATGTTGATCTGACAACCACAATATCTAGTATCTAACTAAAATACATTATCTAAACTTGGATACTGTTTTAAGCTCCCAAACTTTCGGGAACGCAACTCTGCTTTCTGAATAGGGATAACGCTACCTCCATTGGAGGAAACGTCTATATATTTCCATACCAATCTCTAATAAACATACAGAACATGGTATTAATTAAATATCCTCAAATATGAGTATATCTCTAGAACTTGGTACTATTTCCACTCAGACAACTTTTCAGCTCAGTACATGAATTTATGAATCATCAATAAATCATTACCTATATTGTATGTAAGTATCTGAATATTGACATTTTTGTTATGATAGTATATTATATTATCCATAATAAAAACCTACTACCATCTCTAAATATCCAATCAAATATTAGGTTATTTCCAACCTATAAAAAATACATATTTAAAATCAAATACTTGCCGTATCACGACAGAGCAACTTTTAAAAGTATATATAAATCAATAACTTAAAAAGTATATTTTTTATACAGTAACATAGAAAATATATATACTTTTATTGGTTATTTATAGCATCACTTAAATTATGGATAAACAGAGTATATCTATCCCTATCAACATCTAAATATACATAGATATATCAATACTTATTCATATCTACATACCAATACAGACATACATACCCTATCAAAGATCAATATTTATATGAGTAAAACATTAGAACAAGGTAAAGCATACAAAGGCTTCAAGCTATGCAATGAACAACAGTACACATTAAAGACTGACAATATGAGAGATATTCTTAAATCTCTTACACATGCTAAAGATAAACTAGAAAGACCTATAGCACTTAGATATACATTAGGACTAGAAGAAAATCACAGCTTTGATATTAATAAACTAACAAGAAAGATTAAGAGCTTATTCAAGGATAGTGGATATAGTTTTATATACAGCTTTGAACATGCAGAGAATAGAGGATTACATCTAGAAATGATGTTAGTTGTAGATCAAAAAGTACATAACCCTATATCAGTATTTGATCTATTAAAGAAAGTAGCATTCAAATTAGATGGTGTAAGAATCACAGATGATACAGATAGAAAAGTAGTCTCTTTAAACTTTCATGAGCGTAAAGAAGATTACATTCAATCTACTGGTGGCTCTAAGGTAGGACACAGTTTAAAAGATGAATCACAGTTTATTGATTGTGTTTATCGAGCATCATACTTATCAAAACAAGATGATAAGGACAACGTGCAATATAAAAAGAAATTTGGAACAACAACAGGATAAGAATAACAATGATTAGTAAATCTCAATACACACTCAATAACACATACAATCTTTTTCTTACTAAATTAGTGCTTTGGTATGGACTATATAACAGATATAAAGCAGATAAAGAACAAGGCTTTCACCCTATTAAGAATTATGAAAAGATGATCACATTACAAGTAACACTACAGACACTATTACCATCAATAGAGAAGATATACAGAGAGAACATTAGATCGTACTTCCCACTGATAGATGATCTAGCACTGATAAAGGTATTCAAGGATACATACCATGTTTGAGCTGTTAGTAATGATAGCCATTCTATTTATTTGGTATCAAATTAAGAGAGTATAGATATGCCCAAAATTGGACACATCTACTATAACCTAAACACACGTATAGGCGTATGAGGTGCAGTGCACCTTATGCGCTTTTATATTTAATTTTAAAAGATCAATGATAATAAAAAGCAGGCAGAGATCTTTTTTTATCAATTTCCCTAAACTTATTTATGTATTTTTGATTATTTATGCATTTTAAAATATTAACATTATCAATATCATAAGCTACATCGAATGTCGTGTATTCATCTAAAGATATTGAATGGAGACTATTTTTATCCTTTCCTAAATATCCCATGACAATGCCTATAGAGACTAGTTCAGAACCACCACTATAGTTAAATTTAATAAAATTATTTTTAGTGTTTCTTTTATAATCTTTTGAAAAATCTAAAATATTTTTTCCATTCTTTAAAATGTGAACGTTATAGAGAGTCTGATTCTTAGTAACTTTTATTGAGCCATTAGGTGTGGTATCACAATAAAAGATTGTTTCTTCTGCGGCAAAGATTGATGAAGAAGTACATAGTGATAATAGTAGTATTTTTTTAAGCATTTGATATATCTCGATTAATTAACATTTTTGGATAGTCACCAAAATTCTAGACACATAGAGGGTATGATGAAGTTTAGTTACCCTTATATAGGCGGATAAGATGCACCGCATCCTATCTGCTTTTTATTTAATAATATCTAAATTTAACTAAAGTTCTCAGGAATACAGATTTCCACTTCTTTTATATTTTTCATACTACTAAAGGTTGGGAAATAGCTAGCGATGGTTTTTCCATTTTCAATTACTTCTATTTTGTTGGCTTTTTTTATGTTGGATGTCAGGCTTTTCCATGCAGCATTATAGTTTTTACTTTGTTTATTACGTGGTATTGATTGTTCTTTACCATTTATCTTAAGAGATATTCTTTTATTTAAAATTTTTGATTTTTTTAAGTATTTATCATATTCATCTTTAGGGGAATCCCAATTCACTTCATTATTGTAAGCGTCAAAAAATAATTCTACATAGCCACCTGCAAGCTCTCCACAAGAAATTTCTAGAGATTGATTTTTTTTATCATAAATCCTGAATAGATTTCCTCCTTGTCCATATTCATAACTCCAAACATTAGGTGTTTCTGCATTAGCTAATGACATACATACAAAAGTAATGGTTGTACTTATTAAAAAAAAAACCTTTTTCATCAAATAATTACTCACTTTAATTTTGTTTCGCATTATTTGTTAAAATAAAAATATTTTCTAGTATTATTAGATAATTATTCAGAATTAAAGATAAATAAAAGTCTATATTTTATGACTTTTTCCTTTATTTATTTTTTTAAAACTCTATAAACAGTGGCAACACCACAACCAACAGCCTTTGCTATTTCCTCTTTTGTTAAACCTTTATTATTTAAATCTTTGATTCTATAATGTTTTTGAGTATTAGCTTTCTTACCACTTGGCTTGTATCCGCTTCTCTCTAAACCTTGCTTTATACGTTCTATGCGCTTTTCATTATCCAAACGAGCCATAGTAGCCAGTAGATCAATCAATAGGTTATTAACTAAATTTAGGATAGAACTTGTAATGGTATCGTCTGTATTTAATAGAACATGAGTTGTGGGAAGATCAGCAACGACTAGTTTTAATCCTTTCTCTTTTATACGCCCTTTCAATACTTCAAATTCTTCTTGTTTGAGTCTTGATAGTCTATCTACACTCTCAACAAGTAAAGTATCTCCATTCTCTGCATCTGTTAATAAATTATTTAATACAGGTCTATCTAGCTTTGTACCTGATTCATTCTCTACATATTCAACCGTAACGCCGTGAATGGTACTAGCGAATTCTTTTAAACTTTCTAATGCTCTCTCTGCATCTTGATCTTTTGTACTAGCACGTACGTATATTCTTACTGTCATTATCGTTTAACTCTCTTTGATTAAGTACTATGATAACACTATCATTTAATTTATTAAACTAGTTTAATGATAGTTTATTTATCATAAGAGAGTTTTATTTTTAGGGTATAGTCTAATGATAGGAAAAGCATCTTCTCAATTTGAGGTTATGCTCTCTCTACGTGAATGAAACAGTACAACTACCCTAATAAAATAATTCTATTCACGTACAGCGTTCAATCTGATAGGCTTATAAGCAATAAACAAGTAAATATTGGTATTGAATATGGCAATTACAACTAAACCTCGTGGCAACCTATCTAAAGCTGTAGTATTAGAATTAGTAAAGGATGCAACTCCTGAACAGGTAGCAACTCTATTTACAGGTAAAGATAACAAGCCTTGTACTCTAGTATCACGTAAACGTGCGGTAGAAGTATTATCTTTAACAGGTGCTAAAAAGAAAGCTGTAGAAGAATATACATACCCTGCTAAACGTAAACCTCGTAAAGCTATACTTAAGCGTGGTACTGATTCAAATACAGTAAACAAGGATAACTATAAAGACTTGAGCAATGACAAACTAATTAGCTCTATTAAAGAATACAAATCTAAACTCAAGGCTATGGAAGAACAACTAGCAGAACGTCTTAAATAACAGACA
>CANRHE010000140.1 GCA_947630335.1 uncultured Sphingobacterium sp. | reverse complement strand
TTGACGAACACGGAAAGATTTACCAACCTCTAAAGATTCCATAGGAACATTAATTTCTTGAGGCATGTTAGCTGGTAGAGCTTTGACACGTAACTTACGTAATTTTTGTACTAATTTACCACCCATTTTAACACCTGGAGAAGTACCTACTAAGTTGATAGGAATTTGCATAGAAACTTCTTTATCATCTGACAATTGTAAAAAGTCAATGTGTCTTACTAGGTCAGTTAATGGGTGAAATTGAGCGTCTTGAACGATAGCTTTTACATTATTTCCATCGATGTTTAATTCTACGAATACAACTTCTGGAGTGTAAAGAACTGCTTTCAAATCAGCTGCGGATACAGAAAAGTGTACTTGTTCGTTTGATCCATAAAGTACAGCAGGTACTTTACCTTCGTAACGTAACTCTTTTGCATCTCTTTTCCCTACGTTCTTTCTTAAAGAACCGCTAATAGCAATTGATTTCATTTTTTAATATTTTAATTAAGGCGCAAATATAGTTTAAAATTATTAGTATAACAAACTATAGTATTGTGTATTTTACAGTATGTAAAATCTAAAATACAATAGTAATAATTTTAAATAGAAGTATAATATTTTATATATTTGAAATTAAGTGCAAAATTTTTTGCTAAATCATTAACCTAAGTAAATTATTATATAAATATGGAAAAACAAAATTCTTCAAGACGTGATTTTATTAAGAAATCATTGATTGGAGCAGCGGCATTTACTATTGTGCCTCGTTTTGTCCTGGGTAAAGGCTATTTAGCTCCAAGTGATCATCTGACCAAAGGAGTGATAGGTGTAGGAGCTATGGGAAGAGGGCATTTTAATTATGCTGGAACCAAAACTATTGCGATATGTGATGTCGATACAAGACACTTAGCTTTAGCTCAACGTGCTTTAAAAGGAAGTGCTAAGGAATACCATGACTTTAGGGAGCTAATCGCTAATCCTGAGGTAGATATCGTTCATATTGCTACTCCTCCACATTGGCATGGATTGATGTCTTTGGAAGCGGCTCGTGCTGGAAAGGATATTTGGTGTGAAAAGCCAATGACTAGAACTATAGGTGAAGGCAAGAAAGTTAAAGAGGCTGTTGCGCAAAATGGTAATATTTTTAGACTTAATACTTGGTTTCGTTTTGATGCCAATTTTTACGGAATGAATGTTCCGGTGAAAAAAATTAAAAAGGTTGTAGATACTGGTATGTTAGGATGGCCTCTAAAGGTTACTATTAGTAAGCACACAGGCTTTGACTGGAAGTTCTATTGGGTAGGTAAAGATAATCTTCCAGTGGAACAAGTTCCTAAAGAGTTAGATTATGAGATGTGGTTGGGGCCTGCACCTGAGAAGCCTTATAATTCTCATCGTGTTCACACTACATTTAGAGGGTATTGGGATTATGACGGGGGTGGTCTAGGAGATATGGGTCAGCACTACTTGGATCCCGTACAATACTTTTTGGGAAAGGATAATGAAAGTCCTGTAAAAATAGAAGTAGATGCGCCGCAACAACATTCAGATGCGGTTGGTACTTGGCGTAAAATAACTTATACCTATGCGGATGGATGTCAGATTATTTTGGATGGGGAAGGTACTGAGGTAGGTAAAGCTTATGTTGAAGGACCTAAAGGGAAACTTTATCGTGGATTTAAATCTGATATTCCTGATTTGGAAAGAAAATTAGCGCAATACCCAGACCCTGCACCACAAATGACTGATTTCGTAGAAGCAGTTCGTACACGAGAGAAGTTTGCTTTGAACGAAGATAATGGCTATTATTCATGTACATTAGTCAATTTGGGACTGGCTGCATTACGTTTGAACCGTACCTTATACTTTGATTCTGATAAACAAGAATTTGTAAATGACGAGGGAGCAAATAGATTAATTAATCAACCTATGAGAGGTCCTTGGACTATGTAACCTAAATGATCAGATGAAAAAGATTTTTAATACCTTATCAATAGTTTTGTTGTTAACTTCTGCATCATATGCACAACAAACACCAGTTAATCGCTCAACAACAACAAAAATAGCAGATGTTTTAGCCCAACAACCTGCAGAATATCAATCCAAATATTTGGCTGTAATGAAAGAATTGGAAGGGTTTTCTTCCAATGACTTTACAGTTCTTCTTCAAGGCTTAGGGGCACCAGGAGCTAATAATGCACCTCGCGAATTTGCCACAAACTCTTATGCATTTTATGTAATGCAACCTGGGAAAGAGAAATTACGAGAGACATATGTGCAAGGTTTGTTAACAGCCTTGGATAAAGTAAATGATAAATATAATAAGGCTTATGTTTTAGAAACTTTAAAATTTTGTGCAAAAAATGAATCCATAAGTAAAATAGCGACTTATTTACAAGACGATTATTTTACGGAGAAGGCTGCGCGTATTTTGGCCGCAATAGGTACAGTGGAGGCAGCTCAGGCGTTAAATACAGCTTTAAAGGGGAATGTAAATGAAAAAGTAGCTACATCTATTGTAACAGCTTTAGGTGATTTGAAGTCTAAAGAAGCAGAAGAAAGAATAATAGCTCTTTTAGGTCAGTATTCTAATTCACCTAATTTTGTTTATTCCGCTCTAACCTCTTTAAGTAAAATTGGAGGATTAGCATCTTACGATGTATTTGTTAAGCATGCAGAAGGGGTAAATTTAGGATTTGATAAAACGAATGCTTCTGGCTTAGCTGTCGATTATGCTAATACTTTGTTTAAGAATAATAATAAAGACCTTGCTTATAAGTTAGCCACTCAAATTTATCAAAATGCTACTGTAGAAACCGGAATCGGAACTAAAGTAGCAGCTTTAGAGCTTTTAGTGCGTATAAATCCAAATGCACAAAAGAAAAATTTATTGCGTTTAACATCGGATTCAAATTCTATATTGCGAAGTACAGCTTTATTGCTTTTAGGTATTGAAGGGAGTCAAGCTGATATCAAAAAGATAGCTTCTTCAATAACAAAATTATCTCCAGAAGCACAGGAGTCTGTATTGAGTTTTCTTGCAGCTAATGATGCTCGTTTTGCGGTGCCGACAGTACAAAAAAGTTTGTCTAAAATCAAAGATAGTAATGCTAAGGTAGCTGCTTATAAAGCTCTGTCTCATTTGAGTGAAGGAACAAATACTGAGTTTTTGATTGCTCAATTAGCCTCTGCTAATGAGGATGAAATTGCTGCGTTGAAGACGCTTCTATTAACAACTAAAGGTACGGACGTTATTGATATTGTAAACTCAACTCTACCTAATGCAGATGAGCCTACACAATTAGCCCTTTTAGACGTATTGTCTAACAGATCGAATTCAGCTTCCGCAAAGCAAGTTTTTTCTTTAATTCAAACGGGAAAATCTACCGTTAGGGCTGCTGCTTTTAAGGCTTTACCAAATGTTGTTAATGATGTAGACTTTGAGACAATTATTGATGTTTTAGGGGCTGCTACAGGTGATGAAGTATTGGCTGCACAACAAGCTGCAATAGTTGCCCTGCAGAATAATAAAGATAAATCTGAAAAAGTAGTACGATTAGCTGCTAATATATCAAGATCTTTATCCCCTACAGTAGCGCGATATTTCCCTATTTTTGCTGGTGAAGGAGGGGAAGTTTCTTTGCAAGCGGTTAAAAATTATACTGGTCCTGATAATCCTTTAAAATTTGATGCCGTGAATGCATTAGCTTCATGGAGTAATACTTCAGTGTTAAGTGAATTGACTACCTTATTACGTACAGAGAAGGATCCTAAAATATTTAATGTTGTTTTTTCTGGATTTATAAAGCAATTAAATGCCAGCAATCTTCCTGCTGACCAAAAAACTGTATTATTAAAAGATGCTTTTCAACTAGCGCAGACTAAAGCTCAACGTACTGCCGCTTTATCAAGTTTGAAGGCTACTAATACTTATTTAGCATTAGTATTTGCAAGCAAATACTTACAGGATCCTGAGTTGTCTGGTGCAGCTACAGATGTGGTTATGAATATTGCCATGGATAATAAGGAATTTGTAGGCACAGATGTACGTAATTGGTTAAAGATTGCTGAAGGTAACCTTTCTGGTAGCGAAAGTTCTTATTTAAAAGAAGCTATTGTTAGGCATTTGGCAGAAATGCCCAAAAAGGAAGGATATGTTTCTTTGTTTAACGGCAAAGATTTAACAGGATGGAAAGGGCTTGTTGAAAATCCTATTAAGCGTAGCAAGATGTCTTCAAAAGAATTAGCTCAGAAACAGATTGAAGCAGATAATAAAATGAATGAATCTTGGGCTGCTGTTGATGGTAATTTAGTTTTTAATGGACATGGTGATAATATTGCCACCATAAAACAGTATGGTGACTTTGAGTTACTTTTAGATTGGAGGTTGGATAAGAATGGTAAAGAGCCAGATGCTGGCGTTTACTTAAGGGGTACACCTCAGGTACAAATGTGGGATATTTCACGTACCAATGTTGGTGCTCAAGTCGGCTCAGGAGGTTTATATAATAATCAAACGCATCCTTCAAAACCATTAAAAGTAGCTGACAATCCTTTAGGGGAATGGAACACTATGAAAATAAGAATGGTCGGGGAGAACGTATGGGTATGGTTAAATGGAGAATTAGTAGTCGATGGCGTTGTTTTAGAAAACTATTGGGATAGAAACCAGTCTATATTCCCAGTAGAGCAGATTGAATTGCAAGCTCATGGCTCGAAAGTTTGGTATAGAGATATTTATTTAAAAGAAATCCCAAGAAAGGTAGTTTATGAACTATCTGAGGAAGAAAAGAATGCAGGATTCAAAATGCTTTTTGATGGTACAAATTTAGATAATTGGACTTCTTCTCCTGCTTATGAAATTAATGAAGAAGGAGTTTTGCGTGCCAATCCTGATGCTAAATTTGGTAAGAATATTTATACAAAAGATCAGTTTGGAGATTTTGTATATCGTTTTGAATTTAAATTAACTCCTGGAGCTAATAATGGGGTAGGTATACGTACTCCGTTGGAAGGTGATGCTGCTTACTTAGGTCATGAGATTCAAATTCTTGATGATGATGCCGATGTTTATAAAAATCTAGCTCCACATCAATACCACGGTTCTGTGTATGGTATAATACCTGCTAAACGAGGTGCTTTAAAGCCTATGGGAGAATGGAATGAAGAAGAGATTCGTATTCAAGGCGATAAGATTAGAGTAACATTAAATGGTAAAGTTATTGTTGATGGAGATTTAAAAGAGGCAGGGAAAAATGGTACTCTTGATAAAAAGAATCATCCTGGATTAAAAAGTAAATCAGGTCATATTGGTTTTTTAGGACATGGTAGTGAGGTCTTTTTTAGAAATATTAGAGTGAAAAAGCTGTAATATATTCTACACTTCAATCAATACTTATCAAAAAAAGGGGGCTTAAAATTAAGCCCCCTTTTTTTTGATAAGTATTGATACTTAATCTACACTGAAAAGCTCAGCTATTGAAGAGTGTTGATTGACACTTTTAATGGCTTTGCCAAATAAATCAGCAGTAGATAATACTTTGATTTTAGTGCTTTTTTTAGCTTTTTCTGGATCTAGTTGAATAGTATCTGTTACGATCATTTCTGATAATACAGAGTTTTCGATAGTTTCATATGCGTTGCCAGATAGTACAGCATGTGTACATACTGCTCTAACAGACTTAGCGCCACTCTCCATAATTAAAGCAGCTGCTTTAGATAATGTGCCTGCAGTATCACATATGTCGTCTATTAAGACTACATCTTGCCCAGTTACATCTCCAATAATCGACATTGATTCAATTTCATTGGCACGTTTGCGACGTTTGTCACAGATGATTACCTCTGCATTGAAAAATTTAGCGAAAGTACGTGCTCTATAAGAACCTCCCATATCTGGAGACGCAATCGTTAAATTAGGAAGGTTTAGGGATTTAATGTAAGGGACGAAAATTACAGAACCATCTAAATGATCTACGGGGATATCAAAGAATCCTTGTATTTGTGCAGCGTGTAAGTCCATAGTCATTATTCTATGTGCGCCTGCTGCTGTAATCAAATTAGCAATCATTTTAGCTCCAATTGCAACACGTGGTTTGTCTTTGCGATCTTGGCGAGCGAAACCGAAATAAGGAACTACTGCAGTAATGTAATGTGCTGAAGCCCTTTTAGCGGCGTCGATCATTAGTAACAGCTCAAAAAGATTGTCTGTTGGTTGATTAGTAGATTGGATTATGAAAACGTCACTACCACGAACAGATTCATTGTAGAATGGCTGGATTTCGCCGTCACTAAATTTGGAAAGCGTTTTGTCTCCTAGAGGTTTTCCATAAGCCGTGGAAATTTTTTCTGCAAGTTCTTGTGTTCCTGAACCAGCGAATAATTTAACCGTGTTAAATTGCAAAGGCATGCTGTTGTATATTTAAAATTATATAAAAGATAATTCAATCAGAACGCTCATTATT
>CANRHE010000139.1 GCA_947630335.1 uncultured Sphingobacterium sp. | reverse complement strand
ACACCTCCTGTAATCAACTGAGGGATAAAGTCTGGCAATTCTTTTACTTCGTTCTTTAATAGGGATAGATTAAAATTGCTCTCCCATATCAACGGACTATTTACTAGATTCTGACTACGTAATTGAAAATCTATACCTCGGTTTTCTACATTTCCGAAATTCACCATGTAGCTACTGAATCCTACTACGGATGGAATAGGCTTACTGAATAGCTGATCTTTGGTGTTACGTTTGAATACGTCTAATGCACCGCTAAGCCTGCCGCGCAAGAACTCATAATCTAAACCGATATTAATTTCTTCTGTGGTTTCCCAACGTAGATTATTGTTGGGAAGTCGGGCTGGAACAACACCTTGATAAATAGCGTTGCCAAAAACAGCATTGCCCGAAGCGATTAACGTATTGAGCGTTTGGTAATCGGATATACCCTGATTACCTAATTGTCCGTAACCTATTCTTAGCTTTAGACTGTTTCCATTGGCTTTGAATCCTTCTAGAAATGACTCGTCACTCATTTTCCAGGCAAGGGCTCCAGATGGGAAAAAGGCAAACTTGTTTTCATTTGCAAAACGAGAGGTACCATCGGCACGTAAGGATGCTGTAAGAAGATATTTATTTAAAAAACTATAGTTAAGACGACCCAAAACGCCATTCAATCGATTCCGACTCTTACTAGAGCTTACATTGTCACTCTTGTCACCATCGCCACTCTGTAAGCGATTGAATGAGGTGACATCGGAAAGGAACTTCATGGAGCTGGCACCTACGCCTTCTGACTGAAACTCTTCAAAAGTAGTACCTGCCATAATATTGAAATCATGAACACCTATTGTTTTTTTGTAATTCACTAAGAATTCTGCCAACCATTGATAGCCAGAGGTAGCGTCTTTGGCACCTATACCTCCACTTGCTAGGCCATTAATGGTGCTGCGGTCTATATAGGAGGAATTCATCCGGTCGGCAGTACTACCCCCGAAACGAATGGTACCTGTAAAGCCTGAAAATGGAGTTATCTCTGCTGTAGCCAATCCGTAGAAGGTATTGGTGGTATTGCGGATGTCTATGCCGTGGATCAATGCTAATGGGTTGTCTAAGGCAATAAAACTGTTGAGAAAATATCGACCATTGTCATCCTTGCCACTAGATAAAGTAGGATCAAACTGTAATGCGGAATTGAGGGGGCCCGCGTGTTCATTGGCTCCATTCATGTCGCTTCGAATAGATTGTTGATTGCCACGCGTAAAATTACCGTTTAAAGTGATTTTTAAATAATCTTTGGGTCTTAATTCAATATTGGTTCGGAAGTTTATTTTCTTAAATCCTGAGTTTTTGATCAGTCCGTCTTGATCAAAATAGTTTAAAGCAGTATAAAAATTGTTTTTATCACCGCCTCCTGAGAAGCTTAGCTGATGATTTTGGACTAATGCGTTTTTATGTAAGACTTCGTCTTGCCAATTGGTACCTTCTCCTACATTCGCAATCTGCTCTTCGGTGTAAATTAAACTGCGGCCAGCATCTTGGCGAATGCCATTAAGAACTTCCATGTATTGCCGACCGTTGAGAACATCTAATTTTTTGGTGATGTTTTGAAGGCCTACATATCCGTCGTATCTACTGATTACTTGCCCAGACTTACCTTTCTTGGTCGTGATCAAAACGACGCCGTTGGCGGCTCTAGTGCCATAGATAGCCGCAGAAGAAGCGTCTTTGAGAATGTCGATAGATTCGATGTCTTCTGGGCTTAGGTTACTGGGATCGACACCAGGCAAACCGTCAACGACCACAAGAGCATTGTTGCTACTGTTAATCGAACCTGCTCCTCTAACTTGTATTTTGGTGCCTGAACCAGGGGCGGAACTCGACTGACTAATAGATACACCGGATGCCTTGCCGCTTAATAATTGTAAAGCATTGGTATTAGCTCCTGGTGTAAAATCTTTGGCTTGTACACCCGTGATAGCTCCTGTAAGGTCTGATTTCTTTTGAACTCCATATCCAACAACAACGACTTCGTCAAGAGATGCAATATGCGGGGTTAGGGTGATGGTGATGGTGTTCAGATTGTTAAAACTGACTTTACGGTCTTCGTAGCCTACAAAATTAACTTGAAGCTGACCAGACGATGGAGGTTGGGTGAAAGTAAATTGTCCACTTTCATTGGTAGATGTACTTTGATTGGCTCCCAATATCGCCACAGTAGCACCTGCAATGGGCTGGCCCTCTTGGTTCCGTACATAGCCTTGTAACTTTTGTTGAAGGGTAATATCTGTACTGTTCTTTGAAGTTGAGGCCGCTGGGAAAATCAGTACGTTATTATCTCTAATTCGATAGGTTAACTTCTGATTCTGTAAAAGTGTCTCGAGGACGGAAGTCCAATTTTTGTTTTGAGCCGATAAATGAACTTTCTCATTTTCATTTACTAGTGTCGAGTTATAAAGGAAGTCTTTTCCTGTTTGTTTTCTGACTTTGGCTAATACACTCTTGAAGCTTTCTCCGTTGGCTTGGATTGTGATGTTTTGTCCAAGTGAGATAGCACTGACATGTAGGCTCGTGATACAGAGCAATAAAACGATCAGTTTCATGCGAATCAAGGTTTTAACAACATTCCAGTTAACGGAGTGCTGTAATAAGTTAGAAGTTTTATACATTTGATTGGTATAAAAATGATTAGTAAAAATTGTGTTATTGGTCGTTTGTACTTGGGGGAGGTGTGGCAGCACTTCCCTTTCTTGTGTTATATTAGGTTTATTTGTTTAATACATTGATACCTCCTCCTTTTATTTCAAAATGTAGGTTAGAAACTTGCTCTAGATTGTTAAGTAATTCATCTAATCGATCGGTACGTTTATAGGTTCCAGAAAAGCGATCATCAGTATTCACTTTAATATTGACATACTTGATATCATACCATTCTTGGATTTGGGCTATGAGCTCCTCTATATTAATATTGTCAAATAAGAAATATCCTTCTTGCCAAGCTAAGATGTCTGTGGTGTCTATTGTTTTTTTATCTAACTTATTTGCTTTAAAATAGGCTTGTTGTCCCGGTTCTAAAACTACAGAATTGCTGGCGTCGTAAACTTTGACTTTCCCTTCAAGGAGCGTAATAGCACTAGGTGTATTGGGATAACTGCTAATATTAAAATGTGTACCTAATACTTCGGTGGTAGTGCTGCTAGTGTTTACGATAAAGGGAGTGTTTTTGACTTTTGCGACTTCAAAATAAGCTTCTCCAATAAGTTGAACTTCACGTTTGTCCTTTCTAAAATGTCTAGGAAAAATTATTTTGGAATTACTATTAATCCAAATTTTAGTGCCATCGGGTAATGTTATACGTTGTACTTGGCTAGAAGAGCTCGCTATGGTTAAAATAGTATTATCTAAGGAGGTAAAGGAAGTGGATAATATCGTAATATTACCGAATTCGTCTTTCTGTATTCCAAATTCAGCTAGCTTCTCATTGGGTAGCTGAAGGGTATCCCCTCCTGTGCTAGAAAGAGCGGAAATCATTCCTTTTTCATCTTTGAGATAGATGTGATTCTGAACTAAATGATCATTGTAAGATAAATTAAAGGGTGTTTCCCAGAAGTATAATCCTACACATAGCAATAAAGCTATACAACCAACGGCATACCATAGTGGCCTTGTGTTGTTTTTTCTAACAAGATGTACTTTGGAGCGAATAGTCTGCCAGCTTTTTTGTTTCTTTAGGTCATCAAAAAAATAGGAGTTGTGGTATTGGTCATATAACACGTCGAATTGAGCGAGCGTGTCAGGGTCAGATTTAGAGGTCATTAATTCTAATAATTCCTCCTCTTCTTCACGCGTTAATGTATTGTCGAAATAGTTTTTGACCAAATATTCTAACCTTTGGTT
This sequence comes from uncultured Sphingobacterium sp., assembly GCA_947630335.1. GTDB lineage: Bacteria > Bacteroidota > Bacteroidia > Sphingobacteriales > Sphingobacteriaceae > Sphingobacterium. The sequence goes on along the minus strand of CANRHE010000139.1, from coordinate 2,575 downwards.
TATCATAATTTATGCAGTTCTATATATAGAACAATTTTGAGGGAAGAGTAGGACTAGTCTATTGAAAATATTTATTTAAAATAGAGGATATAGAAGTAGCAATGAATAGAGAGGGGAAAAATTACTTTTTTGTAGCTCAACTCGAAGCGACTTTAAGGCAGCAATAAGATGGTTTTTAACTGTATTGCTAGAGATAGATAAGGTCTGGGCGATCTCTTTATGGGTAAGTCCTTCAAAACGACTAAGCCTAAAAACTAACTGTTGTTGAGGAGGAAGTTTACTAATAATTTTTTCCGCGAGCTCATTAACTTCTTTTTCGGCTAGAGGGTTGGGGCTGATATAATGTGTGTATTCTTCGGTGTTCAATAACTTTTCGAAAAGCTGTTTTTGACGTTTTAATGTCTTTAATCTGTTAAAGCTTTTATTTCGTGCTATCACAAATAAAAAAGCTTTTAAATTACTTTCTTTGTCTAGGTCATTACGAACTTCCCATAATTGTATAAAGGTGTCTTGTACAATTTCTTCGGCATGCTCTTCTTGCTTTAGGATATTGAATGAAAGTTGATAGACCATATCAGCATATTGATCATAGGCTAATTTTAAAGCAAATTCATTGCCTTGCATTAACTGGGCCAATAGACTAGATTGATGTATCACAATGGGTTGATGGTTATATTACGAAGTTAAAGTAATAATTTGTAGAATACAAATTGTCTAAATATTGCACTTAACTTTACTTGTAAACCATTTCGCCATACCGACTTCCTCTTCACATCATACCGACCGAAGTGGAGGTATCTATGGATATATAGGGAGATAGCTGGGGTTATTTTAACGCGCCCCAACCACTCATCATAATACCTAAGGCTTTAAAACCCCAATTTAGATCATCTGCAGAATAGATCGGAGTAGCTGTTTGGCTTGTAAGATCTTGTTGAGTAATCGCATGTGCTTTGATAGCTTTGGGTTTCATGACTAACGTAGGCTCTTCTTCGTTGAGATAATAAATATCTATACGTAAAATACCTTGATTCTCGTCCAGATAAAAAGGATGCGAAAAATTGATAATGTTATTAAATAAAGGGGAGGTGTAAACGATTAATTTTTGTAACTGTAGGGGAGCATTTTCATCTTTTATCTTGGGGGTATAAACAACGATATCGCACTCATAACCTAAAATATTTCGTTTTTCCTTTTTGGATTCACGCGTAAACTGACTGATATCCATTTCGTTCATTGCACCAAAACCTTTATTCTGAGAAGGTGTGTAAGACGAGTATATTTTATTGTCTGATGCTGCAATTTGATCGGTTTGAGCCAATGTCTCTAAGTATATACTTGCTTGATCCTGTGGTTTGTTGTAATAATTATCCATCCTCCACCCAAATCCACGAACTCTTCCTAAGACTTCCTCATTCTTGATGTTATATGTGCATTCCGTAATATTTAATGTTATAGCCCAAGCCGCTAAGGGGTTTTGTTTACTCATGTTCGTGATCAAATCAAAGATGGGTTTGATATCGGAATCATGGGTAATCAATTGTTCGTATTGTTCTTTTATATTGGATTTAGAGAAATCAATCTTGCCTATTAGTTTCCCTAAATCAAGGTCGTTACTAAACATCCCCATCTCAACGGATCCTTCCGTGAATGGGGTGTTCATAATACCATCTGTATTATCGGGTAGTTTGTTTTCGTCTGAAGAGGTGCAACTAAACAAAATAAATAGAGATAATAAGCTGGTTATAATGTTTTTTTTCAATTTGATATGATTTTACTGATATACTATTTGTTAAAAAAGCATTTTAATTATTGCTTAACGCCTTCAAAATTAAAATACACATCGGTTTCGGCTTGCTGTTCTGTGGTGATACTAATGTTATTATTAGAACCGTAAAAGTGAAAGAATCCTTCTAAACTACCGGATAGAGAAACAATATCTTGGGTATTTGAGCCAAAAAAAGCTCCTGTCTCTACAGTGAAGGTTTTGGGGGTGACAAAGGAGTATGTTTCATTGGCCTTAGGAGTGACCTTTAGCTTGTTGGTGCCTTCCTTGGTAACGATGACAATAGCGTCAAACCATTCGCTCTGTTCTCCGGGATTATATGTGGGGGTATACAACTTGCCTTTATACGTGCCGACAGCTACATCTATGGAGCCTTTTGCCGGTTCTTCCTGTTCATCATCTTTACTACAGCTGGTAGCGATCGTTCCGAAAGTTAGCAACGAGATTATTCCTAAGAATGCAATTTTTGTGTTTACTTTTTTCATAAGTGTATTTTATTGATTGTGAAAAGCAAAGATGTGCATAAGGACAAGTCAGAACAATCACTGAAAACCTTGATTTTGTTTCTAATGGTTTACCATGATATGAAGGGGGGGATTTAACAATTGCTTAGTTAATTGGTAATTTTTTGTTGTTGTTCGCTAAACTTTTGCTTAATACACCTGAGATAACTTTGGGCAAAATCAAATCTAAAATGAGAATAAAGTCTAAGCCTATGTGGTGGTTAGTATGGCCACTGTGTTCTGTGCCGTTACTAGGAGTTGCTGCTGATGCCTCTACGGTCGCTAA
>CANRHE010000138.1 GCA_947630335.1 uncultured Sphingobacterium sp. | reverse complement strand
CTCCATAACTGTTATTGCCAATCCCAAACATAAGCAAAATTATTTTTGAGCAAATATACCGCATCTACTTTATAATCACTTTTAGATATGTCATCAATTAGTTTTTGTGAATTTGAACCGTCAATAATTATTTGAGTCCCTCTAAACTTCTTAAAAAGTTCATTAATATCACTCCTATTATTTCTCCTCCAAAGCATCAAATCTACCTTTACTTCCTTTGCAAACTTTACAGGGCTCTCTAAAATTAATATACGGGCATTAGTCAATATCAATTCATAACTATTACGCTTTGTATTATTTAACTTCACCAAATGAATAGAATCTTTATCTACATATTGTTTTAGATCAGGCAAAACCGAAAATTGTAAGGTAGCATGTTGCAAAGAATCTATCGTACTAAACAAAACTACTCTACCTTTATCAATTTGAGCTATCGCCACCTCTTGCCTGACATTATAGATCCTGAGACCTACATAATTATCATATTGGATTCTACGCTGTATACTGTAAGAAACTAAAACGAATAAAAATACAAAAGTGATATATAGAAGTTTCCTATCCCTATAATTAAACGTAACAATTCCTAGGAACAAAATGAGGATTAATAACACCGCCTGAATCCCATTCCATAGAATACCTTCAGATACCGCAAAGGGCCACTCAGCAATCATTTTTAAACTATTTAGACTAAACGTTAGTATCCAATCTAATAGCATTCCTACAACTTTAGCTAATCCATCAAAAGGTATAAATACCAAAGCAATCCCAAGGTACATAATTAGCGTACTAGGTACAGCTATAAACAAATTAGCTACTAAAAAATAAACAGGAAACTGTCCGAAATAATACAATGCAAGAGGCAATGTAAAAAGTTGTGCCGCTATCGATATGTAACTATACTCTACTAAGAGCTTAGTCCATTTTTGGGAAGGTGTCCACATTTTTTTTAGCAGTGGAAACATTAAAATTATACCCAACATCGCAGAGTAAGACAACTGAAACCCTACATCAAACAAGTAATATGGTGACATCAAAAGAATAAAAAAAGCAGATGCTAAGAGGGTATTAAGCGGTACTTGTTTTCTTTTCCCAATAATAGAGACAATAAAAAATGATATCATTATTCCTGCTCTCAAAATTGAAGGACTCATACCAGTCAATATTACATATAGCCATATTGAAAATAGAATAAGAATACATCGATAGACTCTACCATATTTAAAGCTATCCATCCAAACTAAGACCAAGGTGAGAAGACCAAAAACTAAACTCACATGTAGACCTGAAACACTCAGAATATGTATAGTCCCCGTGTGAGTAAATGCTTCCAAAGTAGACGTATTTACATCAGATCGATAGCCAAAAATCAATGCTATTGCAATTTGATAAGCCTCAGAATTATGGATATAGAGTGAAAATTTATTAATCAACTGCTGCCTCCAAATTAAAGATTTGGCAACTAAGTAATTAGCATTTCCGCATCCTACCTTTTGCAACTCATCTACTGTTAAGTAACATTGATGTCCAATACCCTTATTCGCTAAGTATTTTTTATAATTAAATTCATTAGGGTTGAAAGGCGCTTGAATCTCTGATATTCTATTTTTAAAAATAATTTCATCTCCATAGGTCAATTCAAATTCTTGAAGCGAATCTCTTTGAATAGTCAGGATTAACTTACCCTCTGCCCGAATAGTACTATCCTTGTTTATTAAAGCCTTTACCTGAATTGGAACCCGTATAGTTTTGGATTTATAAATTGGCTCATCAACAACAACTCCAATAACTTGTACTCCGTGTAAATTAGAAAAATGATCAGAATTAGTAGTAGGATTATTTCTAGCAATGGACCAGATTCCACCTATCACCACTATTAGATAGAAAAGTAAACTAAAAAAGAAATTACGATATGAATAAGAAGGAAAAAAATTGACAATTAAAATAAAAACGAACAGTACGATTATAAAAATTGGTAAGTACGAAATGTAGGGTATATCTATGTAATGGCCTATTAATATTCCGATAGCTAACATTAAGGTAACCTTTAAGAGAGGAACTTTCTCCATACTAAGACCAAGAATACTCTCACTTGTCACCATTCCCATCGTAATTGCACCTTGAGATCAGAGCGAATTTTCCCTTTTATCTCATCCAACCCGGACCCTATTGTTTCTCGCTCTGAGAAATAACTCAAAGCGTACCTACTCCACATATCGAGCTTACGTGTTAACCTCCAACGTATATTCAAATAGGTTCTAAAACCTTTATCATAATAAACTGGAAAAGAAGAAGCATACAAAACATCATTTTCATAAGCATAAATCCTACTATCATAATCATCCGTATCAAAATATGCTAAACGTATATTGAAATCGAATTTACGTAGTCCTTTCCAAAATACATCTTGATAATAAAGCATACCATTGCTCTGGTTAGCGTGCTCTTTAACAAATAAAGACACCTCTGCTCGACTCCTAATAGTCCACCTCTCGTCGAGCTTGTATTGAAAATCCAAACGAAATTGTTGTTTAACAACATTCGTAAGAATATTTCTCTTACTTTTTGGTAATAACAGATTTTCTTGCTTCCAGCGATATCGATACCTACCTGTTAATTTTCCTTTTTTGTACCATATATAGGCAAATTGACTAAAATAATCAGCTCCTGAACTAGCCTCATCAACTCGATATTTCAACCATGGATATTGAAATATGTCTATGTAATTATTCCATTCGATCTTTCTATTGGGATGAAAAGAAATTCCACCGTATACTCCACTTTCATTGCTAACGGAAGAGGACTCGCCTAATGTCTGTGCATAAAAGCTATGATAACTCTTAGCATAATTACGATAAGTGGCAAACATAGAAACCTTAGGCGTGACACTAGCAATTACACCATTTATTGTGGCAAAAGCTCCATTAAAACTATAGGCACTCTCTCCGAAAAAATATAAATTGCGATAAGTATTCTGATAAGATATGCCCAACTGCTCTAAGTTACTCCCCTCAAAATCATATGCATTTCTTTTTGCTTGTCCCTTGACCACATTTCCATCAAATTGAATGTGCATGTAAGTAAGCCCTAGACGTAATCTTTTATGTCTATAATTCAAATGACTTCCATAGACCCATTGTTTAATAGCATTTCTATAAGACTGCTCTGTTGGTGTACGATGCAAACCTGTTTGCGAAATAGTAGTTATTTGGTTGTCAAGAGAATCTGAACGAATAATTTTACCAGAAAGATTGTTAAAAGCAATAAATGGAATCCATTCTATACTGCCTAACTGAATTAAAGAGGATACACCTCTTTGGAAGTTATTTTCGTTCATTGAAGAATACCCACGTAAACCTGTTCCTTGCTTTGCAGCAGATCCTACCCACGCTCCTTTTCCAAAGCTTAACCCATTCCAACTTACAAGCCCTTGTCCAAATTGTAGCGCATAATCACCAATTACTAACTTTTTAACATACTTATTAACACTGTTCAATTCTAGATGTCCAGCATAATAATCAAAACCGTATCGTTGTTTTTCTCTAAAGAAAGGTTCGCCAGCATCTTTCTCCATATTGAGGGCTATTCGAATCTTATTATCATAATTCCATCTATAACGAACAGCATACTTATTTGGATCGCCTAAATATCTTGATCTATTCTCATCTTGAATGGTATATCCCTTTTGCTGTTCTAGAGTTCTGCCATAGCGTATCATCAGCATATTTTCGTCATACTTCAATATATTTGCAACAGTAAGTTTCCTTAACGATGATTGCTCACCTACAAAGACAAAGTATCGAAGTAAGTTTAACAACTGTGGAGTAAGACCTTTTATCCCTTGAAGTTCTAGTGTACTTACAAAATCTCCAGAAATAGCTCTATGATATAATATATTATCGATCTGCTGAGGATTCAAGAAAACCAAATTACTTAGATCTGAAGCTGTAACTTTATTCAAATCCATGGGATGCTTGATATAATAGTTCAATTTCTCCAGCAACTCGGAATGATCAGACTCTGCATCAATTTCTTCAGAGAGTTGCTCTAAGAGGAGCTCCTCTACGAAGACTCCCTCCTCCTTTTGTGCAAATACCAACATGATATTTGAAATTAAAATAAACTTGGTCAATACTAAAATTCTCTTCATCACAAAATATGACTAGTTAAATTTCGAATTATACCGAAGGCCTATCCTACAGCAAAGCAGAAGACATACAAAAAGAAAATAACATTAATTACAGAATAAAAAACTAGGCAGTTAGGCTAATAATCCGAAATCATTAAAAACATTCTTACACTTTTACCACTATTTAAAAGTTACGGATAATAGAACTATGGAGAGATAGCACAGAAGAGGTCGTGATAAACACAATGAATTTATTTCTAATAATCTAATTATTAGAAAGATAAACAAAAAACAGCATTAAACCAAATATCACTGCTTCATATATCAAAAAAGGGCCAACTGTACAGTTGGCCCTTTTTATAAAGTATTACAAAATAGAAGACTAAATATCTATTTTAGCATATTTTGCATTTTTCTCAATAAACTCTCTACGAGGTGCTACCTCATCTCCCATCAACATTGAAAATACACGATCACTTTCTGCTGCATTTTCAATAGTCACCTGACGCAGGGTACGGTGTTCAGGATTCATCGTTGTATCCCATAATTGTTCTGCGTTCATCTCTCCAAGACCCTTATAGCGTTGGACATGAACTGAATCTTCTTTACCAGCACCTTTAAGACGTTGAATAGCGGCTAAGCGTTGATCCTCAGTCCATGCATATTCAAAATCTTTTCCCTTCTTAACTAAATATAAGGGAGGAGTAGCTATATATATATAACCGCGCTCGATCAATTCGCGCATGTAGCGGAAATAAAATGTCAAAATTAATGTAGCAATGTGGCTACCATCGACGTCAGCATCCGTCATAATAATAATCTTATGATAACGTAACTTCGATAAGTTCAATGCCTTCGAATCTTCCTCTGTACCAACAGATACGCCTATAGCTGTAAACATATTTTTGATCTCCTCATTCTCATAGATCTTATGTTCCATCGCTTTCTCAACGTTAAGAATCTTACCTCTCAGTGGCATAATAGCTTGATAGTTACGGTCACGGCCTTGTTTCGCGGTACCGCCAGCCGAATCCCCCTCGACAAAGAATATTTCACATAAAGCAGGATCTTTACTCGAACAATCTGCTAATTTACCAGGGAGTCCAGAACCAGTCATTACTGTTTTGCGTTGAACTAATTCACGTGCTTTACGCGCTGCAGCCCTTGCTTGAGCAGCAATAATAACTTTCTGTACGATAGTTTTTGCCTCTCTTGGATTTTCTTCTAAATAACTACCTAGAATTTCGCCAATAGCAACATCCACAGCACCCATTACATCCGTATTCCCAAGCTTAGTTTTAGTTTGACCTTCAAATTGAGGCTCCGCCACCTTTACCGAAATAACAGCCGTCAAACCTTCTCTGAAATCATCACCAGTAACTTCTACCTTTGAATTTTTTAACAAACCAGATTCATCAGCATATTTCTTCAATATACGAGTTAAACCTCTTCTAAAACCAGCAACGTGTGTACCTCCCTCAATTGTGTTGATATTATTAACATAAGAGTGAACGTTCTCTGAATATGTATCATTATATTGAAATGATAACTCAACAGGAATACCTTGCTTGATTCCTTCTAGATAAATAGGCTCAGGAATTAATGCAGTACGATTTCCATCTAAAAACTTCACAAATTCGCGTAATCCACCTTCCGAAAAGAAAGTATCACTTTTATAGGTTCCATCTTCATTAAATTCTCGTTGATCAATCAAGGTCAATGAGATCCCCTTGTTTAAAAACGATAACTCACGTAATCTATTAGCTAATGTATCATAGTTATAAACTGTCGTCTGCGTAAAAATATCTGGATCAGGCAAGAAGGTAACCAATGTACCAGTTCTATCAGATGTACCTACCTCGATTACATCATACATAGGTTTACCCTTTTCGTATTCCTGATTGAAGATTTTACCTTCACGATGAATCTCGGCTTTCAAATGAATAGACAAGGCATTCACACACGATACACCAACCCCATGCAATCCACCTGACACTTTGTAAGTATCTTTATCAAACTTACCACCCGCGTGCAACACAGTCATAACCAACTCTAAAGCTGATTTATTCTCCTTTTTGTTAATACCCGTTGGAATACCACGACCATTATCCTGAACAGATATCGAATTATTCTCATGGATGGTCACAACAATCGTATCACAATAACCCGCAACAGCCTCGTCAATAGAGTTGTCTATAACTTCGTACACCAAATGATGCAAACCCTTTGGTCCTGTATCACCTATATACATTGAAGGTCGTTTACGAACGGCTTCTAAACCTTCTAAGACCTGAATATTATCTGCTGAATACGTGGTTGGATTCTTTTTATC
>CANRHE010000137.1 GCA_947630335.1 uncultured Sphingobacterium sp. | reverse complement strand
GAAATTGGAGAAGGTAAAAACTGGTTAGAAGCACATTAAAAAAATATTATGGAACGAGTTCTGAACATTTTATTAATTTTTATTGCAACACTTACATTTGCAAATGCGCAAACAAATAATGCGGTATATTTTGAAAAAGCACCTCATGATATGGTACGCTTTTTCTATAATTCTGATTACTTTTTGGTAGACAAAAACTGTGAATTTAAGTTCTTAGAACGTGTAGGAGGTTTTAATACAGCGAGCAACAAATTTAATGGAGAATTCAAAGACTTTAATTTAAACGGAAGATTGTTACTATCTGGTAATTATGTGGAAGGTAAAAAAGAAGGAAAATTCAGCGCTTACTATCCCAATGGCGAACAAAAATGGCACATTACTTTTAAAAACAATGTGCCAGTAGATTCAGCTATGTATTTTTATCCTGATGGCAAACCCCTCCTGCAAATCTATATCCATAATCAAAATGTATATATCACACAATATTGGAATAAACTAGGACAGCAAAAGGTAAAAGATGGCGAGGGATATTTAGATATTACTTTACCTATTATAGGATTTACAGAACATGGATTTACTAAATACACTACTAAAGGTAAGGTGAAAGATGGCTTACAACAGGGTCTATGGTATACTTCATTTGTACAAGATGATAAAAAACGCCAAGAGACACTTTTGATGGTGAGTGCATATGATAATGGGGTGCTCACAAATCGCGAAACAGAAGAGTTCTTTGACAATGTGTTAATAGACATCAACTCATTCACTTTTATTCCGCAAGATCTTTTTTATAATGCGGAGCTGTTACAAAGCAAAAATTGCACCTTCGATGAATATACAGGGTTCAATAGTTATATCGCAGAAAAATTCACCCATTTCCTGAAATATACAAAGTTCCCGAACCTCTATAATGGCAATACCAGTCTCACCTATAATATACGGATTAGCAAAAAGGGAGTCCCTTACGCACCTACGCTAGTAGAGTCTTCACGTGAATTGTCACAAAAAGAGAAGATATTTTTCACGCAAATGATAAATCAAATCCCCTATTATTTACCATCATACAAAGAAGGAAAACCCATCGATGATTTACTCACTATTTCGTTGATAATTGATACAAATGGAGATAAAAATGACATCCCGCCAGTACAAATTAAAAGAGAAAAAGGGTTCTAAGTTTGTAATTCCACTTTCTTAGCTATATTTGCAAAAAAAATATTTATAATGAAATTCCATAAAGAAGGATATACCAGTCTAGCATTAGTTATTTTATTCATCTTTGTAATAAACGCAATTGCTAATTATTTTGATGCAAATACATACATCACATGGGCAGTTTATATCCTTTCTGCATTTTTATTTATCACTATAGTCCAGTTTTTCAGAAGTCCTAAAAAGCTGATAACGTTAGATGATGGTATCGTACTAAGTCCTGCAGATGGAAAAGTAGTCGTGATAGAAGAAACTGATGAGACAGAATACTTTCAAGACAAACGTCTACAGGTATCCATTTTCATGTCCCCAGTAAATGTACACGTGAATCGTAATCCCGTTTCTGGGATTGTGTCCTATTTCAAATATCACCCAGGTAAATTTTTAGTAGCATGGCACCCAAAATCCTCTACTGAAAATGAACGTACAACTGTGGTGGTTAAAAAGAAAGATGGTATTGAAGTTCTTTTTAGACAAATTGCTGGTGCTTTAGCACGACGTATAGTATGGTATGTGGAAGAGGGTCAAGAAGTGAAGCAAGGAGAAGAATTTGGGTTTATCAAATTTGGTTCTCGTGTTGATTTATTTTTACCCATAGGCACGAAGATAGAGGTTAACATTAATGATGCTGTGGTGGGCGGTAAAACAGTCATCGCGCGTTTTTAATATTAACTTAACAAGAATATCATTACATTTAGCTTCAAATATTATTTGAAGCTTTTTTTATGAATTATCGTCTACTCGTATTTTATATAGCTGCCACTTTCTCGCTATCCTTAGCTTGTTTGAGTTTTTTTTATGAAAACAATTGGACACACTTTGCATTCATATTAGTGGTTGCGTTTATTATTACGTTCATCTTACTCAGCTACACTATTCATAATTATATTAACAACAGAATAAGCAACATATACAAACTTATTCGTAACCTAAAACTGGGGAAGGATATGAAAGTAGTGTTGGCGGAACATGCTAGCCCTGACCCTATTCAAAATGTGGAAGAAGAGGTCAGAAACTGGGCTACGCAACGTACTTCAGAAATAAGCAGGCTACAAGACCAAGAGAAATTCAGAAGAGAGTTTCTATCAAATATATCACATGAATTCAAAACGCCTCTATTTGCTGTACAAGGGTATATTGAAACACTACAAGATGGGATGATTGAAGAAGATCCTGAAACCGCACTCCATTTTTTGAATAAAGCGTCAAAGAACATTGATCGCCTCACATACCTGATCAACGACTTAGATGAGATATCCAAATTAGAGACAGGTATAATTTCATTACATATCGAAAAGTTCGATATTATTCAGCTTATTATAGAAACAAAAGAGCAATTAGAAGACAAAGCTAAAAGACATAATATTCAATTAGTTTTTAATGTAAAGACACATATCCCAATTTTCGTAAAAGCCGACCGCTCGAAAATACAGCAAGTACTCGTAAATCTAATTGACAACTCTATTAAGTATGGCAAGTCTGGTGGTAAAACTACCATTAGTATTTTTCACTTAATTGACCAAGTACTCATCGAAGTAACAGACAATGGAATAGGAATAGAAGAGAAAAGTCTATCGCGGGTATTTGAACGGTTCTATCGAACCGACAAAAGTCGCTCAAGAGATATCGGAGGATCTGGGCTTGGGTTGTCTATTGTGAAGCATATCATAGAGGTTCATGAGCAAACTGTAAACGCTCGTAGCACAGAAGGTGTTGGAACGACCATTGGCTTCACCCTTGCAAAAACAAAAAACACTTAACAACACATTGACTACTACAAACTTACATGACAAGATTTAGCCTTTGTCATATTTTAACAAGTCTGTGAAACTTAACATTAAGTTAACATTAGGGTCATACTTTTGCATAAAATATTTATACTATGTCATTAAATAACATTTTTCAATACTTCGTCCCTAAAGACAAGAAGTTTTTTCCTTTATTCGAACAAGCAGGTGCTAATCTAATCGAAATGGCAAAACTTCTTAAAGAAAGTGTGAATAGTAACGATTTAGAACTCCGCAAAGAAATATCTAAAAAAATAGAAGATTTAGAACATACAGGTGACAAAATCACGCATCAAATTCATTTGGAGCTAGGAAGAAACTTCATTACTCCTTTTGATCGTGAAGATATCCACTCGTTAGCAAGTTCATTAGACGATGTTGCAGACTTTATTCATGGCGCCTCAAACAGAATGGAGTTGTATAAAGTAGAAAAACCGACTCAACCTATGATTGAGATTACGGATTTAATATTAGAAGCAACAGAACACGTGGCAAAAGCCTTATTTGAATTAAAAGACTTAAAAAATATAAGAAATATTACGGATTCTTGCGTACGTATAAACAGTGTTGAGAATAAGGCTGATTATATTTTTGATAAAGCTGTTGCAGATTTATTCGAATATGAAAAGGATGCTATTAGCTTAATCAAACAAAAAGAAGTATTATCAGCAATGGAAGATGCTACTGATAAATGTGAAGATGTAGCCAATGTTTTGGAAAGTATTCTTGTTAAAAATGCCTAAGGCATAGATTATATATTATAGTTTATAAAAAATGGGCATCACGACATTACTAGTAGTCGTTATAGTTTTGGCAATTGGATTTGATTATATCAACGGATTCCATGACGCCGCAAACTCTATTGCGACTATCGTTTCTACCAAAGTTCTTACTCCATTCATGGCAGTACTTTGGGCTGCACTCTTTAATTTTGCAGCATACTTTTATTTTACTGATCACAAGGTTGCGAATACTATTGCTAAAACAGTAATAGAAGAATACATTACCCTAGAGGTAATTTTTGCAGGCCTAGTCGCCGCCATATCGTGGAATCTATTCACATGGTACTATGGTATACCTTCCAGCTCCTCTCACACTTTAATTGGTGGTTTTGCAGGATCAGGAATGGCTTTTGCAATTATTCAGGGTGTTAATCCTATTGACGCTATCAATGTATCTGCGATTCTAAAAATCGTTTCATTTATTGTCTTAGCACCTGTTATAGGGATGACAATATCTATCATTATTACGCTAATAATCATTAACCTTTCTAAGAATAGTAGGCCTAGAGTTGCCGAGAAGTGGTTTAAGTTTTTACAATTAATTTCTTCTGCAGCATTAAGCTTTGCACATGGTGGTAACGATGCGCAGAAAGTAATGGGTATCATTGCGACAGCCTTAATTGCACAGAATGTAATTGGTAGTTTTGAAGAAATGCCAAATTGGGTTCCATTATCTTGTTATGTTGCGATAGCTGCAGGTACTATGAGCGGTGGTTGGAAAATTGTAAAAACAATGGGTACCAAGATCACCAAAGTGACACCTCTAGAAGGAGTCAGTGCCGAGGCTGCAGGTGCATTGACGCTTGGAATCACGGAACACTACGGTATTCCAGCATCGACGACACATACAATCACTGGCGCAATTATAGGTGTTGGTGTAGTTAAAAGAGTTTCGGCTGTGCGCTGGGGAGTAACAATCAGTTTATTATGGGCGTGGGTTTTGACTATTCCTATTAGTGCATTACTAGGAGGATTGACCTTAGCTGTTATTCATTATATCCTATAATGATCCATTACTTTTCAATAAAAAGGAAGTCTTTTGTAGTTTTGATGCTACAAAAGACTTCCTTTTTATTGAAAAACAAATATATTTTTGTAGTTTTGCTTGGGAGGTAATATGTTAATATATAGATTTATATAATAATCACTGCCTATACTTAAAAAAAACATAAAGTACAGATTTGGCATAATTGTTGTTAAATCATATTTTAAATTATAAAAAGGAAACAACTAAAAATTTAATAATCTTAAACAAAAGAGTATGAACTATTCTACAATTAAAAAAACAGCTGTTGCAGCTTCTTTAGTAGCCGCTTTAGGTTTTGCTGAAAATGCTCAAGCTCAACAAGCTCAAGTATTCGGAGGTCGTTCTCAATATAGAACTTGGTCTATCGGTGTTCAAGGCGGTATCACTACTCCAAACGTAGTTATCGGTGGTAAAAATGCATTCGGTAACAAAGTTGGTTACTTCCAAAACAAAATTGGTGAATACTACGGAATTACAGTACGTAAACAATTCTCTCACCTATTCGGTTTAGAAATTGAAGGTAACCGCGGTACTATCAAAACATACAACAGAGACATCAACGGAGGAGCTCTTGGAGAACCAGGATCAGGATCTAATGGTGTATTAGCGAAATCTGCTAAAACTGAAGTGAACTGGGCTGGTAGTTTAAACGGTGTTTTCCAATTAGGAACTATTGACTTCTTAAGAAGAGAAAATGCAGTTAACTTCTACGCTAAAGTAGGTTTAGGAGTAATGGCATTCAACCCTGTACAATACGCTAATAACGATTTCACAGGTGCTGAAGTATACAACAACAAAGGTAACTGGGGTGATGACGTATTCGGAGACCGTAAAGGTAAATACGACAGAGACTTCCGTTTAGGTATGTATGTACCAGTTGGTGTTGGTGCTAAATTCAAATTATCTGAAGTTGTTGCATTAAACTTAGGTTATACAATGAACTTTACTGATAACGCTGTTTTATACGGACCTTCTTCAGTATCTTCTAACCAAAGATTTGGTAACTTATACGGTGGTTTAGAATTCACTTTAGGATCAACAAGCAAAGAAAACTTAACTTTTGCTAACCCAGTAGCTACATTATATGATGACTTAAAAGACGTTACTTTACGTAATGAAGTTGAGGCATTAAAACAACGTGTTTCTACATTAGAAGGTGCAGTTGCTATCTTAGGTACTGACTCTGATGGTGATGGTGTATCTGATAGATTCGATAAATGTCCTAACACTCCTGCTGGAACAGTAGTTGATGGTTCAGGATGTCCTATCTTATTCCCAGAAGTTGTTGAAGTAGAAAAAGTATCTACTCAAAAATTCTCTCCAATTCAATTCGAATTCGATAGCTCAGTTTTAAAAACTAGCTCGTACGCTGAATTAGATAGATTATCAAAAGATTTACGCGCATCAGGTGCTAACGTAGTATTAGATGGTTATGCTTCTTCAGAAGGTAGCGCATCTTACAACGTTACTTTATCACAAGACCGTGCTAACGCTGTTAAACAATATTTAGTAAACTCTGGTGTTGCTGCATCAAAGATCACTACTAAAGGTTACGGTGACGCTAATCCAGTAGCATCAAATGCAACTGAAGCAGGTCGTGTTTTAAACCGTCGTGTTGAGATCAAATTTTAATTAAAATTTCATCAGAATATAAAAGCCATCTC
>CANRHE010000136.1 GCA_947630335.1 uncultured Sphingobacterium sp. | reverse complement strand
AGATAACAATGGGAATTTTCAATCTGGTACTTCCTAAAATGGGAGAAAGTGTCTCTGAAGCTACTCTGACCAAGTGGTTGAAGTCCGTAGGAGATATAGTCCAAGAAGATGACACTGTCGCAGAAATAGCGACTGATAAAGTAGATTCTGAGGTGCCATCGCCGGTAGTTGGAGTACTAAAAGAAATTTTGTGTGCAGAAGGCTCCGTTGTACAAGTTGGAGAAGTAATAGCAGTATTAGAGGTTGATGGTGATGATAATGAACAGTCTACTGAGGCTATAATTTCGGATATACCTATCGAATCTTTTGGGTCAGAAGAAGATACTATAAAGCTATCCGATCTTCCTGGTGCTGGAATTATTCAAGAGTTGGATTCGAATGAAGTTTCGCAAGATATCAGTACGAGTGAATCTCGTTTTTACTCGCCATTAGTCAGAAGTATTGCTCAAGAAGAGGGGGTGTCTCAAGAAGAATTAGATACCATCAAAGGAACTGGAAGCGAAGGACGTGTTACTAAGCAAGATGTATTGGCTTATTTAGCTTCACGGTCGACAACATCTGCTAAAAATAATCCTGTAGTTCCTAATGCTGACGTTGTGGTGCCAAATACTTCTGCTGTTCAAAGTATAAAACTAATGAATGGTGATGAAGTGATGGAAATGGATCGTATGCGTCGTATCATAGCGGATCATATGGTCAATAGTGTAAAGACTTCGCCCCATGTTTTCTCTGTTGTGGAAGCTGATGTAACGAATCTGGTTCATTGGAGAAACAAAGTAAAAGACGATTTTAAAAAACGTGAAGGAGAAAATATTACGTTCACGCCTTTAATCATAGAAGCTATTAGTAAGGCTCTTAAAGATTTTCCGATGATTAATGTATCAGTAGATGGTACGAATATTATCAAAAGAAAACATATAAATATTGGTATGGCAGCAGCTTTGCCTACAGGAAATCTGATTGTGCCTGTTATTAGGGATGCGGATCAACTAAGTTTAGTCGGTCTAAGTAAGGCTGTTAATGATCTAGCACAACGTGCTCGGGCTAATAAATTAAAGCCTGATGACACGCAAGATGGTACTTTTACATTTACTAATATTGGTGCTTTTGGCAATATATTTGGTATGCCTATTATCAATCAACCTCAAGCAGCTATTCTAGCCGTAGGTTCTATAACAAAGAAACCTGCAGTTCTCGAAACGCCAGATGGGGATGTGATTGCTATTCGTCATATGATGTATTTGACGATGTCATATGATCACCGAGTAATTGATGGTGCCTTGGGAGGTAGTTTCTTACGTCGAGTAGGGGATTATTTAGAAAATTGGAATAAAGAGAGAGTAATTTAGAATAGATGAAGAAGGCCTGTGATATTAACCACAGGCCTTCTTGTTTTAAGATTCTTTTTATTACTATATTAGTGCTGCTATGGAGCTACATTCTACTTTAGATTCCTTTCTCGCGTTTGTAACTAGTTGGTATTGGATTCCATTAATGTTACTCTATGTTGGTGTGATAAGTGCCATTCTGATAGAAAATGGTAATCCAACAAAAACTATTTCTTGGATGCTGGTCATCATTTTTGTTCCTTTTGTAGGTCTTGTTCTTTATTACTTTTTTGGACAAAAATATGTGAAGGTCTACAAGATGAAAAGGCTTAATAAGAGACAAGCCCTACGACTAGAGAAAAAGTGGAAAGAGTTGGACCCTATAATGGAGTCTTTTATTCATGATATTCATGAGGAAATAGGTGATTTGTCAAAGGTATTTCGTTTGTTGAAAACAGAACGATTATCCTCTCCAACTTTGCATAATAAAGTAGAGGTATTGATAAATGGTGAACAAAAGTTTGCGGCATTAAAACGAGATATTCAAAATGCTCAAACCTCAATTCATCTTGAATATTATATTTTTGAGCCCGATACTATTGGATTAGAAATCTTAGCACTTCTGGAACAAAAAGCAGCCGAAGGGGTTCAGGTTAGATTGATGGTGGATAGTTTTGGTTCTCCTACTTTGATTAAATACATGAAGAAACGTAAAGATAGTAAGATCCTATTTTATGCGTTTATGCCAGTTACTTTTACTTCGTTGGCTAACTCTAATTACCGTAACCATCGCAAAATAGCGGTGATTGATGGGGCAATTGGTTATGTGGGTGGTATTAATATTGCAGACAAGTATATTAATCATCCTGATCAACCTAGTTCTTTATATTGGCGAGATACTTCTGTCCGTATTCTCGGTAATGCTGTCAATTTATTACAGATTAGTTTTTGGAATTCATGGTGTCAAACGGAAGGCGAGCCATTTATGTTAGAGCAAGGATATTTGAACCTCTCCAATTATCATAGTAATAGATTTGGTCATGCTAGTGTAGGTTTGGTATCCAGTGATCCCGCCTCTGTGGGGCCATTTAATTTGGAAGCGCTATTGTTAGCTATTGGTGAAGCAAATACTTGCATACGTCTTTGCACGCCATATTATATACCGAGTCAAGAACTCGAGCGCGCATTGATTATCGCTGCGGCTTCAGGAGTGGAGGTTGAGCTAATGATTCCCGCAGACTCTGATTCGTTTTTTGTGAAGCACGCATCTTATTCTTTTCTAAAAGCTTTGTTGGAACGTGATGTTAAAGTATATCTTTATAAAAAGGGATTTATCCACGCCAAAACTCTTACCGTAGATGATAAGTTGTCGTTCGTAGGAACTGTAAATCTAGATATTCGAAGTTTTTATATTAATTATGAAGTATCTGCAGTCATATCGGATGTAGAAGTATGTCGTATATTACAGCGTCAATTTGATATAGATAAGTTGGATAGTAAAATCATGACTTTGGAAGAATGGAAAAGTCGTCCTCGATTGGAAAGGGCTCTGGATTCTATATGTCGTCTTTTGGGACCATTGTTATAATTTGTTAAAATTAACCTAGCAATTTTTAATTTTTACAATCAACGTGATTTAATTTTGTATTTTTAGCTAAATACTGATTTGATGAAAAAGATTATACTGGTTTTTAACGTATTTCTGTTACTTTTTATTTTTAAACCTATAAAAGCGCAAGAGCTTCCTAAGATTCCAATTAATACGGTTGTTGAAAGATTACAAAACTATTTTGGTGTTTATCCTTTGGAGAAGCTTCACCTTCATTTTGATAAACCTTATTATGCTGTAGGTGATACGCTGTGGTTCAAAACCTATTTGTATCATAATGCGGTAGAATATCAACCCAGTAAGGTCGCGTATGTAGATATTATTAATAGTCGTGATTCTTTGATTCAGACCCTCCGTATTCCTTTGGAAAACGGTACAGGTGAGGGATATTTTGTATTAGATCCGCAGGTAGTAAAGCAAGATAATTATCGCTTTAGGGCATACAATAAGTGGATGATGAATTTTGGTATGGACGGTTTCTATAATAAGGTGATTACCGTCGGAGATGTTATCAACAAAAAATTAGGAACTGAGATTACTTACACTCCTGAAGGTAATAAGACAAAGGCTACCATACAATTTAGAGACGGTAAAGGTGCACTACTAGGGCGTAAGAAGCTCAGCTGGGAGGCTATTGACGGCTGGGATGCATTTGATAAAGGTAAGGGGGAGACAGATGATATGGGGCGTGTCACCCTAACGTTTTCATCTAAAGATAAGGCACTATTAAACAATGGAAGATTAATCGTAAAAGTTGATGGAGAGACTCCACAGGTAGGAGACTTTCCGTTGAAGCATGCTTTGGAGGAGGTCGATGTTCAGTTTTTCCCTGAAGGAGGAGAGTTTATCGCTGATGTTTCAAAAAAAACAGGATTCAAAGCAGTCGGTATTGACGGTAAAGCTATACGGGTAAAAGGGAAGATTATTGATGGAAAGAAGAAAGTGGTAACGGAGTTTGCTGACTTAGGATTAGGTATGGGTAGTTTTAATTTGCAACCTATAGTGGGAGAACAATACAAAGCTGTGATTACTTTGCCATCTGGTGCTGAACGTACTTTTGATTTACCATCGGTGAAAGCGGAGGGCATATCTCTTATCGCAGGTAACACTACTTCAGAATTTATTACATTAGGTTTATTAATGAGTGAATCCTACTATCAAAAGATACAAAACGAGCCTTTCTATTTGTTTGGACAGTTGAATGGGCACTTGGTATATGGAGCTCAAATAACTGTTAAAAGTCCGCTAGTATCTGTCAATGTACCTATTAAGGATTTACCAAATGGTATAATACAATTTACTTTACTATCGACAGATGGCAAGGCACTAAGCGAAAGATTGGTATTTAATGATAAAGCAGAGAACTTAAACATTCAGGTCAAATCAGATAAGGCCTCTTACGCAAAAAAGGAACACGTAAAACTTGATATTATTAATAATTCATCGGATAAGGCTTTAACAAGTCTTTCTGTTGCGGTAGTTGATGAGTCTAAAGTGCCGTTTGATGATCATTCGGAAAATACGATTTTAAGTAATTTGCTGTTAACTTCAGATTTAAAGGGATTTGTAGAGAAGCCAAATTATTATTTTGATAGGAATGTAGAGAACAGGGAAGCTGCATTAGATGCTTTGTTACTAACGCAAGGGTACCGTAGTTTTTCATATGAAGATCTGATCGCGCAGAAATATCCAAAAGTAGATTTTTTACCAGAGCAAGGGATCAATTTAAGTGGTACGTTGCGTTTGAATACGGGGAAGCCTTATCCTAATGGAGGGTTGTTGTTGTCTATTCCTGCTCGCGCTACTCGCAAAGATGTATATACCGATAATAACGGGCGGTTTGTTTTTGAAAATTTAAATTTTCCTGATTCCGTTAAGGTGACTATAAATGCACGTAGTAATGATAACTATCGTAATATAGTTATTAATATGGATCAGACATTCTATCCTGCTGTGGATATTAATAATCCTTATAAAGCAAATGAAGTCTTGAATATTGATAAACATTTGACGGATTATTTAGAGAATAGTAAGCATGAGTTTAGAACTTCTTTTTTGATTGATGAAGTGGCTGTTACTGCTTCTCGTAAAGAAGTAAGAACGAGTAAGGAATTCTCTTCTTTATCTGGTTTGTCTATGGCAGATCACCGTATAGAAGGAGATAGGTTAAGTGGTTGTAGTGTACTTTCAATGTGTTTGAATACCATGTTGACTGGAGTAACTTATGATTCTAATACTTTAAAATATTATATTACTCGAAGTTATAATCAAGGTAATCGTGTACCCGTGCAGTTTTTCTTAAATGGTATGCCAATAGATGAGAATACATTAAATTCTATTAATCCTGTGGAAGTAGAAGCAATCGAGATATTTACGAAAGATGATTTGGGTACAGTAAGTCGTTTGCATCAGAACAATGGTGTTGTATCTATTATTACCAAGAAAGAAAAACCGAAAGGACCACGTATGAGTTTGGCACAAATTGAAGCTTTATTGCCTAAATCAAATGTGATAGATCTGTATCCTTTGGGGTACATAAAGGAGCGAAAATTCTATACACCAAAGTATGATACCGATCAAAGTAAAGCGACTAATGATTATAGAACTACTGTGTATTGGAATCCAGATGTGAAATGGGATGATAAAGGAATAGCTAGCTTGGACTTTTATAATGCGGATGGAAATGGGAAGTATAAAGTAATTGTGGAAGGGATGGATGTTAATGGACGAATAGGTCGTACAGTATATTATTATAATGTAAAGTAGCGTTCTTGATTTACTTCTACATGAATAAAGCCTGGGTATTTACCTAGGCTTTATTTTTTTCCATATTTTATTGTCGAATAGATTGAGAAAAACCGCAATCAGAATAATGCCAATACCAACAAAACTCATGGTATTAAATGTCTCGCCAAATAAGAAATAACCGAAAGCTAAAGCGTAAATAACTCCTAAGTAACTTATACTTGCTACTTTCGCTAGGTTAGCACTTTGGTAGGAAAGTGTCATATAATATTGTCCTGCTTGGGTCAATATACCTATTAGCAGTAAATAAAACCAATCAATACCAATAGGAGTCTCCCAGTAGAAAATACAGTATATTCCTACAAAAGGAATAGTGATCAAAGGAAAGTAAAATATAATAACTAAGGGGTGATCTTTGCCTTTACTTTTAGCTATCATATTATAAGCAATACCCGAAAATAACGCTGCACTTATACCTATGAGGAGATCTATATTACTAATCCTAAAATCAAACCCCTTGAGTATAATGACCCCTAGTATGGATATCGCAAAGTAAAGAAATTGTATGGGTCTTACTTTTTGT
The DNA here is from genome assembly GCA_947630335.1 of uncultured Sphingobacterium sp. Classification (GTDB taxonomy): domain Bacteria; phylum Bacteroidota; class Bacteroidia; order Sphingobacteriales; family Sphingobacteriaceae; genus Sphingobacterium. Next base: position 314 of record CANRHE010000136.1, on the reverse strand, counting down.
TTGGCTATGAAAATACCTAGTATCGCAGTGAAGAAAGGGGATAAATAATTAATTGTAACAGCAGAAGCTAATGGGATATGTTGTAAGGTATAGAAGGTTCCGATCAAGCCCAAACAACCAGCAATACCGCGTAATGTTAAAACACCAATTTCGTTACCGAGTGGTGGTATATTATTTTTACGTAGGAAGTAGTACGTAATAACGAGACTGAAAATGGAACGAAATAATACTACTTCAAGGGTAGGTAAATGGGATACGTATTTAACGCAAACGTTCATTAGCGCGAAGAAAAAACCGGCTAAGAGCATGTATTG
>CANRHE010000135.1 GCA_947630335.1 uncultured Sphingobacterium sp. | reverse complement strand
AATAGCCTGACCTTTGTAGTAACAACCTATAAGTAGTGAAAATTACGAAGATGGTACAAACTACAACGGCGCTTGGATTCTAGGTCAATCTGGGTTAAGGGCAGAGCCAGCCAAAGTGCTTTTCAGGAATCCCTAACCTGGATTTGGTGGCACCGTACAGAAAAACTAAACCAATGCGATGATAGATCCCCTCGATACTTCTCTTGGAGGGTATAAGCGAGAAGTGATAAATCTAAATAACTAACGTAATGAAAAGTTTAAAAAAATATGTGATGGGATTGGTAGCCATGACCATCGCAATCGGCGCAGTGACTTTGATGTCGATGTCTGCGGGAGTGGAAGTGGAGAAAGAAAAAGTCTCAACTTCTCGTTGGTTTAATGTTATAAGCTATAACAGCTCTAGTCCAGATCAAAAAAGTACGCAAATCATAGGTACTGAATTGTCTTCACCTCCGAGTAATTCACCAAATCCTAATGTATGTTCTACGACGAATCTCGGAGTACCGTGTGCTGTAGAATTTGAGATGGATTCTGAAATCCCTGCTAGTGAGTTAGAGAATCTTACGGTTGATCAAATTGAAAGTGATCACTCTACTACTGCAAAAACTTATGCAAGGAAAAATCCATAAATAGGGGGTATGTTTAAGAAAGAGGGTGGTATAATTAATTATACCACCCTTTGTTTTTTTATTTATAACCACCTAGTTCCATTACATTTAATGGAATTGGCCATGCAAAGTTATTATCAATATTAGTGGATATGACTTCATTGTTTATTTTTCGTTGTATATGAATACCATTTCCAAATTCGGAGCCTAGTCTTTTTAAGTCCTCCCAACGAACTCCTCGTACATACAACTGTAATCTTCTTTCAAGTAAAACCCATTGTAATACCTCGTCTGGATCAGTACTTATAAGGGGTATATACGTGTCTTTTTTGAAACGAAGTGCTCTTAGTTTATTTAGTAAATTTAAAGACTCTACTGTTTTCTTTTGTCTAGCTAATATTTCTGCCTTTATAAGATATATTTCGTCTGTAGCGAAACCAGTAAAAAATGCTCCATTACCGCCATAACCTCCTCTAAACATAGTAGTGCCAATATAGTCCATGAAATATACTTCTTTTCTTAAGTCATTATCTAAATATAGTTTATAAAGTAAAGTGTCAGCATTAAAATAACCATAAGAAATAATAGCGGTGGTTCGTGTGTATAATTCGAAAATGACTTCAGGATGCGGCTTAGTAATGTCTGAAAATGAACTAAATGGATTGGAAGCCATATTGAGTTTATTAAAGTCAAATAACTCACTTTTGACACTAAGTATTTTGTTGGAATAGGAAAGTGATTCATCAAACCTCCGTTGGTTCAAGGTTAATCTTGCTAATAAGGCATAGCAAGCTAATTTCGTAGGTCGAGTTAGTATTGCTTCTGTTTCTGGGAGTCTGTCTATTGCTCCTTGGATATCATCTTCAATTTGCTTATACGTTTCCTTTAAAGTGCTAATTTTTGGTCTTTCGGTCAAATCGGATATTAATTTTAAAGGTAGGCCTCTATCGGTATCAGCAGTGGCTTCGTCAAAGCCCTTGCAGAATAGCTGAGCCAATTGATAATAGTTAATTGCTCTAAAAAATAGTGCTCTTCCTTCTATAACTCTCCATTTAGGATTGGTATCTCTATATTTTTTGACCCCTTCTAATACAATATTAGCATTCAGAATACGATGATAGGCAAGGTTCCAATCAGCATTTTGGGTAATAGGTTCATATAGGTTATTTATATCCCATTTGTAGGCGTGTCGCTCAGATGCCGATGGACCAAATTGATTAGGGGCATTCCAAGTAGCGTCTGTAACATAATATTCATCACCTCCAATAATACCAAAGGCATGGGTCGAATTCCAATTCATCTTACCTGTTGCACCATCGAGTATCGCTTCAAAGTCTTCTGCAGATTGAGGAATCACAATGTTTGCTATAGGCTTTGCATCTAGAAATGCTTTTCCGCAACTAGTTATGATGATGCTGATACTTAATAAAAGTAATATTTTTTTCATGATAGTATTTTTAAAATGATGCATTTAATCCAAATGAAATAGTTCGAGTAGGCGGATATAGTGCGTTAGGATATTCAGGGTCATACCCTAGCTTGTTATTTTGCCAAAGCAACCCTAAATTCTTTGCCTGTGCAAAAAATCTTAACTCTTTAATACCAACTCGATGAATAGACCTGAAGGTGTAACCTAGTGAAATATCCTGTAGGCGCACAAAGCTGGCGGGGGTAATAAGAGCTTCACTATTCATGTATAGATTATTCTTTGATAGAACTTGGTGATCATTTACTTTATCTACAGGGATAGCTGCTGGCACATTAGTATGGACTTCGTCTCCAGGATTTTGCCAGCGTAGGAAATAGTCAGTATGGTAGGCATTGCGGTATTCGTCTCCTGCACCCATTGATGTTCTTCGGAATACATGTCCTGCTTTCCAAAGAACTAGGAAGCTAGCATCTATATTTCTCCATGAGAAATCATTACGTACTGAACCAAAGTATGGCGCTACTCTCACCCCAGCCTTAATTAATTGATCTGCTGGGAAATTATTATGGTAATCTTGGTAATCCTTTATGAGCTCACCGTTACGGATAGCATAAGGGGAACCTAGTTCGTCCAAGCCAAACCATGGGAAAGCATAAAGTGTATTCAGTGACTCACCTACACGAACTGGAGGACGCGTGATTTGATAGAAGTACACGGTGATATTTTCTGTGTCATTCTGCGTCGAGGGTTGATATTTGGTAACTTTATCACGGACTGACGAGAACATAAGTGTGGTATTCCACTGGAAGGGACCCACGAGATTTTTAGACCGGAGTTCAATGTCCCATCCTTGAGTCCGCATGGTCGCATAGTTAACTTTATTATTTAAAACAGGTAAGAAGCCTGGTGATAGCCCTTGAGTCGGATCAAGATATTGATCACCAATTAAGTCTTCTGAATGTTTAACAAAATATTCTATACTACCTGATATTCGATTCTTTAACATTCGAAAATCGAGACCTAAATTCGTTATGTTCACTCGCTCCCATTTGATGCTGGGATTACCAGGGTTTCTAAGCCGAGCAGATCGTAAGCCAGTCTCTGTATCCGTGTCATAAATAACAGTGGGATAAGTGCTTACTGATGTATTGGAATTACCACTACTACCATAAGTGGCTCTCAGTCTGAGGTAATCGATATGTGTAGAGTGAAAGAATGATTCTTCTGACAAATTCCAACTTCCGCCAACTGACCATAGCGGTATTCCCTTTTGATTAGCTTTCACGCCGTATATGTTAGAGCCATCCCATCTTACACTTGTAGACAAGGTGTACTTGTTATCGTATGTATACGAGCTATTACCAAAGTAGGAGAGAAAACGATTAATGGCTAAAGAGTAACTTCCTAGCGGGAGAGTAATGGCTGCTGATCCTGTAGGTCGAGTAGGATAGGTTTGATTAAAGTTAAGCTTGGATGTACCCACTTTTAAATCATCATCAAATCCGTACAAACGAGTCAAGGGCGATGTCTCAATCACCGCAGATCTGATTTCTGCGCCGATTAAGCTATACCAATCATGTTTATCAGAGGATGGGAGTGCATAATTTATTTGAATCCTTCCTGTATTGTCATAGTTGTTGTTCGTGGCCGCTTCAGATATAACTCCGCCAAGAGGAATGACTCTGACACCATTAGATTGTGTGAATCGGTTCACTAGATTACGTGCAAAATATGAATCAGCAAAGGCATGCTCTGAATTAGAAATAATAGACCTTCTGTAATTATATAGTAGTTGAATATTGGCACCTTTAAATAGCTTTTGTCGAGCGGAAATATTAAAACGTACCTCTTGGTTTTCCATACGATTATCATTCAACTCCCTTTCATCTAGTGGACGATATGTCCAATCTAATAACCCTAATGCAGGTGCAGTATCTTGATAGCTACTCCTGAATCCATATGGCATTGTATTAGGATTGCCGTCCTCATCTAATAGGTTGAGATAAGGGGATATTTTGTAGGTAGGTATAGATAAATCAGAGTATTTTATGCCATTATTTTTTGATCGCGTAACTGTATATGCTCCTGTAGCATTAATCTCTAATGAATTCCATATTCTGAATGCATTGTTTAGTGTAATTGTCTTTCTATCATTAGAATTCCCTATAACTGTTTCTTTATCCTTGTTCCATGCACCAGCAACTGAAAAAGCATAATTGGTACTTCCCCCACTGACATTTAAGGCGTATTGTTGTTCTATACTTTTGCGATAGAGATGATCTAAAGCAGATTGTCGAGTGTCTTGAAGGCGTAAATATTCCTCTTTTATAGCAAGCTCTGCTTCTGTCAAATTCCCTCCCGGTCTAGCTGCAATCAGGTATTCCACATAAAGTGGAATCACAGTTTGATTGCGCTCTGGATAACTCTTGCGATTCAATAATATTTTTTCAAACTCCATTACTGTCGTCGACGGCAAATAGCTTTTATCATAGAATAAGTCAGGTTTGTCGCCGATTTCTAAACTAGATCGAAAGGATATCAAGGTGGGTTGACCAAATTTACCTTTTTTGGTGGTGATGACTAAAACGCCATTTCCTGCTCTAGCTCCCCATATAGATGCAGCTGTAGCATCTTTTAAAATGGTGATACTCTCAATATTGTTTGGGTCTATTGTTTCCAATGAACCACTGTACGGTATATCATCTAGAATAATTAATGGCTCGGCATTAGATTCAATGGTGGATAGACCTCTTATTGAAAAGGAGTTGGTTTTTTTATTAGCCTCACCTTGGGTATTAAATTTATTAAGATGTACACCAGTTGCTAATCCTTCGATACGCTCGAGTAGTGTGGAACTAGTGCCTCTTTCAAGATCTTTATTGGAAATAACTCCGAAGCTTCCTGTCATACGTTCGCGCGGGGCTTTGTAGTAACCTGTATTTACGGAAACTTCTTCAACAGCGTGGTCTACACTTGATAATTCATAAATATCAAATAGATTGCTTGCAATGATTTCAAGAGGTTGGTATCCAATAGATGTAAAGCGAAGTTTGTCACCAACTTTACCTTCTATTCGGAATGTCCCATTGTTATCGGAGATTGCTCTTTTATTAGAAGCCTGGTTGAATATGGTGACTCTTTTGAGCTTCTCTTTAGCTTGATTTAGTACTGTGCCTTGTAGATAGTCCTGAGAATATGTAATGCGGGAAATACAACACAGTATTAAGAGTATGATTATTTGAAGTTTCATGACTTTTTAGTTGGTAATGATTAAAGGATGTTGTGAGTAGCTGTCCAGTACTACATTATCCCCTTGCAGTATATTGGGTATAAGTACAATATTATTTGTGTTGTCATAAGACAAAGATTTAAAAACTCCGTCTACGATCCACACAACTCCCCCTGCGGCGACTTGGTCGTAAAAATATTTCTGCAGTCTGAAAGCAGACTCTCCTATAAGACATGGTAAATCCCATTTACGTTCAGTAATAAACGGTAATGCTTTGTAATCAAAATCTACATGTACAGGTAGAAATATTATATCTTCATGAGAAATGTTGCCTGAGGCAATGAATTCCTCTATTGAAGCTATACAAGGGCTACACCAAGTAGCCCAAAAATCAAAAATGATAAGCTTTTTGTTCGCAAACTGCGATAGTTTTACTACTTCATCATGTCCATCGGGGTAGACCAGCCATAGATCTAAATCCCACAACTCTTCGGGGAGCTTCTGTCCAATACTAAGTTTTTCAATATTATAAGAACTGATATCATACTTGACCTTGGGAAATCTTTTGAAATTATTAATGTTCCCCACTTGCCCCACAGGCTCCTGCCCGAAGGCAGGGTGTGCTGTGAGGTAACTAAACAAAAATGAAACTAGTAATGCTATCGCTCGGATGAGCGGCAACGGAAAGGTCTTCTTCTGGGTCTCAACGGGTGTCGTTGGGTGTGTGGTCGTCACCTTACAGATCCATATTCTCGGAAATAGTATCATCATGGTGATGTCGACTAACTTATGATAATTGAGGTTTTTCACGGTTTATAATTTTTAATTAAAGTATAGAACCGGGGTGCTGGAAGTCTGGTAGTTATAAAGGAATGCACCCCGTATTCTAAAACAGTAATAGATTAGTAAATGCTGTGTATATATAATAAAAGCATAGAGAGCACCGGCCAACTTGTATGAAGCTAGTGCATAGACTAGTAATAGCGTAAATATCCCTTGGAGGCTTGGGAAAAGATTAGTAATTTTAGGTTGCGAAATTAAAATAGCCTAATCGATCTCTTGACCTCTGTATATGTAATTTATACTTATTGCCATGTTCACTAGTAAAGTGGTCGATGCTAACAAAATGGAATAGGGATGTCATTGTCGATCTGCTGCATAAGCATATGGGCAATCTGTGGTGTATACCGCAGCATCCCTTTTTCCTTTTGTATCTCTATGATGAGGTGATTTTATTCGGGGTGACGAATGATGGTCTGATGTAATATGGCAGACAATGGATAGTGCCCATAATAAATAGGTGCATGTTGAATGCGGTAGTCGGTGAATAACTCTT
>CANRHE010000134.1 GCA_947630335.1 uncultured Sphingobacterium sp. | reverse complement strand
TGGATAAAAGTAACTATGAGGTTTTTGTAAGGTTGAAGACCAATCATTACGAGCTGTTAAGTCTAAGAATATATTATTGTAAAAACTTAACTGTGCACTTCCATAAACTGAGTTAAGTTGTCTTTCGTATCCACTAACCGCTAGAAATTCTGGTGTAGTGGCCATCATCAAGGAAAACTGGTTTGGAATAGACAAGCCATTTGCCATATTCTGAAATGTAGTATAATTACGTTTCAAAAAGCTAGTACCTATATTATAAGTTAATTCAATATTCGAATTAATCTCCGCATTTCCATTTATTAAGAAGTCAAAATTTTGCTCTTGATATTGTGTATGTGTCTCATAGTATTTTCCTCCTTCACGTACATCCCCTAAAGAAACTGTAGTAGCATAAAATGAACCATCTACTACGTCGATATATTTGTCATAACTATATCTTGCCATAATACTCAAACTCTCCATCAAATCATAAGTTACGCTCCCTAATGCAGTGATTCTATCTCTTTTTTCATTTACAGAGGTACGATTAATACTCCATAGTGGATTATCATAAATTGATGACCCTGACCAATACTTGCGTATAGGTTCACCATTAGCTGGGTTTATAGATTCATAATCATGTAACTCAGCTTCGCTCAAATCTCTTGGCATAATGTAAGTTTCAATTGGTAAACCCGTATCGCCTAAACGAGGCCGATTTAAAATCTTTTGATTTACATAATTTAACTTAACATCCGTTTTCAATTTCTCAATAAGCTCTGTATTCAATCGTAAATTCAAAGCATTTCGTTTTAACTTATTGCCAGGAACAATACCTCCAATTTGGTTATTTGAATAGGACATATAGCCATTTACTTTACCTGTTCCTCCATAAGTACTGATGGTATTATTCACAGTTGTCGCATCTTCAAAAACACTACGCACATTTCCTGGATTTGTATCACCTTTCGCCCCCCAGCTTTCTCCCACATTAACTCCTTTTAACCCACCATTTCCACGTCCATATAGATTTTGAAACTCACTTAAAATATTTACTTGATCTATTGCAAAACTTCCATTATAATCTATTCTATATTGTCCTGCTGCACCCTTTTTAGTAGTAATAATTATAGCTCCATTGGCTGCTCTGCTTCCATATAATGCTGCTGCGGATGCACCTTTCAAAACATTAATGGACTCTATATCATCAGGATTAATATTGGCAGCACCATCACTTCTCCCGTAACTAGGCGTTGTACCACTTGTTTGTACACCACCACTATTATCATATGGAACACCGTCAACTACAACTAAAGCATTGTTATTACCTGTGATAGATTTATTACCTCTTAGTACTACTCGTGCAGCACTACCAGGACCATTTGAAGCAGTAGTAATGGTTGCACCAGCTACTTTCCCCGTTAAGCTACTCATTATGTTACCACTATTATCACGTACATCATTTACAGCATCACCACTCAACTGCTGGCTAGCAAATGTTAATCCTCTTTTTTCTCTTTTTATACCTAATGCGGTTACTACTACTTCGGATAATTGCTCGTTATCCATTTGAAGTGGAAGGGTAACCTCTTTAGTATTGGTTACAATATACAGTGCGGGTTTGTACCCTAATAAGTTAGCTTGTACACTATCACCTACTTGTGCTAATAAATTTGCTACACCTTCGGAATCTGAACTTACTGAATGCCTTGTCCGCTTATTCATCAGTGTAACCCCGGGTAAAGGAGCTTGGTTAGATTTTTCTATAACCGTAAATTTACGAGACACATTTTCTTGTGCTATTGAGTCATTGCTACTCAATATTCCAAGAATTACAAGAAGGCCAATAGAGACCACTTGATGTACATCTTTTTTTCTTATCATAGTAATTAGGTTTATATCTTGTCTTTGTGCAGACTGCAATATCAAAGAAATAGCAAATAATGCAGCTATCCAATAAATTCCCTAAATATAGTTCCGATAACGCTACCGATTATATTACTTCGTCAACCGTATAAAAAAACATACAATTGTAAATTCAAGAATCTTTCAAATCATTAAACAATCATGATATGCGGTTAAACAAAGCCAATTTGTCCTCTATAAATAGTATAGATAACATCACATCTAAAAGCTATACTATACCTACTCCACGCGTACTACAATTTGGAACAGGAGTATTATTACGTGGCTTACCAGCATATTGTATTGATAAAGCGAATCAAGAAGGTAACTTTAATGGTGGAATAATAATGGTTAAGTCGACCAAACATGGAGATATAAAGTCTTTTAAAGAGCAAGACTGTTTATATACGTTACGAACAATCGGTGTGCGAAATAATAAGAAAATAGAATCGCAACAAATCGTCTCCAGTATAGTAGATGTTATAGATGCTAATGAATCATGGCATAACATTCTTGAGCTATCTAAAGATCCTAATATCAATATTATTCTATCTAACACTACCGAAAAGGGAATTATAGAGATGGAAGACAGCATCTTTGAATCACCACCACATAGTTTCCCGGGGAAAATAACTACTTATCTCTATCATAGATATCAATATTTGGGTGATCACCTTAGTAGTCGTATTATTATCTTACCAACAGAACTTATCGATGATAATGCAAAAAAACTAAAGGATATCGTCCTCAAAATAGCACAAAAGCATAGACTAGCCGCTTCGTTCCTAAATTGGTTAAACACGCATGTGTATTTTTGCAATACCTTAGTCGATCGTATTGTTCCTGGCAGTTATGAAGATCCATCAAGTCCATATGTAGATGTTCTAAAAATTGCTGCAGAACCTTATTTCCTATGGGCTATAGAGAGCACAGACACCTATGTCAAACAGCAACTTTCTTTTGCAAACAGTTCAAAATATACTCCTATTTTATCTTCAATTAATACAATTAAAGAGGTTAAAATCCGTATACTAAATGGCACACATACCTTACTTGCTGCCTTAGCAATATTATCAGGGCATAAATATGTAAAAGATAGCTTAGAAGTGAAAAGTTTCGAGCAGTTTGTACGAAACCTCATAAATAAGGAAATAACTCCCTGTTTAGAGGCTCAGAAAATAGATAAAGGACAGATAAAAATATTTTCGGAATCCTTAATTGACAGATTTAAAAACCCATATATTGATCATAGCTGGACAAACATAGCTCAAAACTACCATGAAAAAATAAAGAATCGTATTTTGCCGTTACTCACCTGTTGGTATAGTTTTCAATCCACACCGCCGATACATATTAGTCTTGGCTTTAGTGCTTACTTATTTTTCATAAAACAACAGTATGTAGATACGGAAGCCGAAGTATCATGTATCATTCGGCAAGCGAACGATGATAACATAATGGGTTTATTATCTGATGTATCACTCTGGGGAATAGATTTGACACAGTTTGACGGTTGGGTACAATCGGTACAAGGGCATTATAATCAACTAATACATTCACCTATTGAAACTATTATTGAAAACTTATGAAAACACTACAACTAAATGATAAAGATAATGTTATTGTAGCTCTTCAAGACTTACAAGCAGGAGAAACGATATTCTCAAATGGTATATCCTATTATATCCAAGAACCTATCAAAGAAAAGCATAAGTTTTTCATCAGAGATATGAAAGTTAGTGAACTGGTATACATGTATGGAGAAATTGTCGGTACTATACAACAAGATGTTCGATCGGGGCAATTATTAACGACTACCAATACCAAACATGCTAGTGGTAAATATCAATATCGCGGGTATAACCATAAGTGGATAAAACCAGACACATCAGCTTTTACAAATAAAACATTCCGAGGATATCATAGGGATGATGGTAGAGTCGGTACAGCAAACTATTGGTTATTTATTCCTACTGTTTTTTGTGAAAATAGAAATATTGATGCTATAAAAGAAGCTATGTTAGAGCAACTAGGCTATAGTAAACAAAACGAGTACAAAAAGTTCATAAGTCATCTGGTAGAAGCTTACAAAAAAAAGGAGATCACAACAAATCTATCTTTCCTACCGATGGATAAGAATAACTCTAGTAGACTTTTCAAAAACATTGATGGCATTAAGTTTTTGAAGCATGAAGGAGGGTGCGGTGGGACTCGCGAAGACTCAAATTTATTGGGTAAATTATTAGCTTCTTACATTGATCATCCTAACGTCGCCGGCGCTACAATACTAGGCTTAGGTTGCGAAAACCTACAAATGCAAATCCTACTAGAAGAAGTAAAAAAGCGTAATCCTAATATAAAAAAACCCATTTTACATTTTGAACAACAACAAGTTGGTAAAGAAAAAGATCTTATAGAACAGGCTATGCTTACCACATTCAAGGCATTAATTGACGCGAACAAAATTGAACGTATGAATGCGTCACTTGACAAGCTTGTTTTGGGAGTTAAGTGCGGAGGTTCAGATGGGTTTAGTGGTATTTCAGCTAATCCTTCCGTAGGATATGCTGCAGATTTATTGGTAGCTTTAGGGGGCTCTGTATTATTGGCCGAGTTTCCAGAGCTATGCGGTGTAGAACAACAGATGTTGGATAGAATGAGTAATCGTCAACATGCCGACAAATTTATCCATCTCATGGAACGCTATGGACAAGCAGCCGAAAATGCAGGTTCAGGATTTCATATGAATCCATCTCCTGGAAATATCAAAGATGGCTTAATTACAGATGCTATGAAAAGTAATGGAGCAGCAAAAAAAGGCGGTAATGCCCCCATTGTTGATGTCCTCAACTATACAGAGCCTATTAAAAATACTGGCTTAAATCTAGTGTGTACGCCCGGAAATGATGTTGAAGCAACAACTGGAAAAGCAGCTTCTGGTGCAACGATAATTCTCTTTACAACTGGCTTAGGTACACCTACAGGAAATCCAATTTGTCCTACTTTAAAAATATCAACGAATGACAAGCTTGCCGAAAGAATGAGTGACATAATTGATTTGAGTACGGGAGAGGTTATCTCAGGAAAAAAAAACATACAAGAAATGGGAGAGGAAATTTTAAATTTATGCATACAAACTGCAAGCGGCGAAGTGATTCCAAAAGCAGTACAATTACAGCAAGATGACTTTATACCTTGGAAAAAAGCCATTAGTCTTTAGAAATCAAAGTCTTTTGTAGCCTTCCCATTTTGGTCAACTGTCCCGTTCTTTCCAGTCCAATTAAAATTCATAGAGAGCAAATCCTTCATTTTAGCTGAAATACTCCAGGTTATTTCGTTTAATAGTTAAACTTATACATCATTGCAAAAAACTTGTAGAGCCATGAACTATAGAGGTTCAGCTCTACAAGTTGAAAAGAAAGCTTTAGGTCATTCAAATAGATTATTTGATTATATTCTTAATAATTAAGCTCTCTGAACTTATCGTTTCACTAATAACTTTCAACGAGTTGAAAGGATGCTTAACAAAAAACAAAGCACTCAAATTACTAATTCCTTCATCAGCAAACAATTCTACTGAATTACGATCAAAAACAAGCTTCAAGTCTTGCTGTTTATTGGTCGATAATCGTAGCGAGACTATCTTATGAACAAAGGCTTCACTGAAAGTAGTATTACCAGATTTGGAACGATCAATATAATACTCATTCTTATCCTTATCAAAACCAACAAGTAACTCATCACCTCTGTCATTAGAAAAGATAAGCGTAAAATCATTCAATTCACTAGCAGGTACCTCCACAATACATGTTCCTTTAGTGACCGAAATATCTAGAACATCACTTTTATTATTAATCCCTTTCTCTATAAAAGAATATGATTCTAGCTCATTAATGGGAGAAGAAGTCAATAACCAATCGCCATTTTTACTGATTAGCTCTAACTCTCTAGGAATCGTCATTCCAATACGCCAAGTACCTGCTGGCACGACTCCTGCATAAGCCCAGTTACTCATCCATCTAATCAAAACATTCCGGTTTGCCAAATTAGAAAAAGTAACCCCTGCATAATTATCTAGTCCAAAATCCATCCATTTAGGCTCTTGCTGATCAGTAATAAATTTTTCGCCATCAAAAATATGGGATACAAATATTAATTTCTACTGTAAATAGAGTTTTCAAGGAGCAACAACATCAAACAAAAAAACTCCTTAAACTGAGTGACAAAGACTTAGAACTCGTAACTAGCTCAAATTTAAATAATAAGCAGAAAAAATTCGTTAAAGAATTGGGTGATATTATAAGTAAACATATTAGTGACCCACAATTAAATGTTAACTATTTGGCTCAAATATTAAACATCTCACGAGTAAATTTGTATAAGAAATGTTTAGAAGTCTTCAACAAAAAGCCTTCAGATTACATTATTGAAAAACGAATAAATAAATCCATTTTTCTATTAAAAACAGATTTAAACATTTCAGAAGTTGCTTATCAATCAGGATTCACTTCTCCTGCATATTTCTCAAAAGTATTCACATCATTAAAAGGGATTAACCCAAAAGATTTCAAGAAATTAATATAAAAAATAAATGTAGACCTACTATTAATCTAATTATATTAAAATCTACTTTTCTTTACAGTGTTTTACAGTTTTTATAATCGATTGACTAGTCCTGAAAAATAGATACAAGTTTTCAGTGATTAAAAATACATAAAATTATACAGTAGTAGCCAGTGGG
>CANRHE010000133.1 GCA_947630335.1 uncultured Sphingobacterium sp. | reverse complement strand
GTAGTAATATTGGAGAAGTGAAGCCTCACATCATGACCGCTGTACCTCGTCTCCTTGAGAAAATATATGAAAAAATTGTCCGAACAGGGTTAGAATTAACAGGTGTAAAAAGAAAATTATTTGATTGGGCTGTATCTATTGGTGAACAATTTGACCCTAACCCTAGTAATAGGTCTACTATTTATAATCTAAAGTTAAGTTTAGCACGTAAGCTGGTTCTTAATAAGTTTTACGAAGCCCTTGGAGGACATTTAATTACTGTCGCTTCTGGATCTGCATCACTCCAAGATAAATTAGCTAGGGTATTAATGGCAGCTAGAATCCCTCTTTATGAAGGCTATGGTATGACTGAGGCCTCTCCTCTTATTTCAGTAAATCATTATTTACATGGAGTTCGAATAGGAACAGTAGGATTACCCGTGAAATTTGTTGAGGTTAAATTAGCTGATGACGGAGAAATTTTAGTAAAAGGTCCAAATGTTATGCTTGGGTATTTTAAAAATGAAGAAGAAACTAAGAAAACAATTGTGAACGGTTGGCTACATACAGGTGATATCGGGATAATGGAAGAAGGTCGATTTATAAAAATAATAGATCGCAAAAAAGAAATGTTCAAGATATCTGGAGGTAAATATGTCACTCCACAGCCTATTGAAAAGAAAATCGTAGAATCACCATTCATTGAACAAGCCATGGTCATTGGAGAAAATCAAAAATTTGCATCAGCCTATATTGTGCCTAGTTACCTCAATCTTATTGACTGGTGTAAAACTAATGCACCTGACATTATTAATCTTCCTAAAGAAGAGTTCTTAAAAAGTGAGGTAATATTTAAAAAAATTAATGCTGAAATTAGAATAGCCAACCAACATTTTGGCAATTGGGAGCAAGTAAAGAAACCGATTTTATTAATGAATGAGTTTACTATTGAAAATGATGAATTAACTCCGACATTAAAAATGAAACGTAAAGTAATTTTAGAAAAATATAGGAAAGAGTTTAATTCATTGTATGGAGAATAGTTTACTAAAAAGTCGGGTTATAAATTTTAACCCGACTTTTTAGTAAATAGAACATTTTATTAACTACCTAAATGACTCATCTCTTCATTACGTAAATTAATAATAATATCACGTGCGATTTTATATAATGCATCATCAAATGTGCTAGAAGGATTTCTTGAATTACAAAGTATTATTACTGCATATCCCTCAGCATAAACCCAAAATGTAGATACACCAGCTAATGTACCACCATGATAAAAACTATTGGGAAAATACTGATGATTGGTACGCCAACCTAAAGCATAACGCGAATGTCCTGCGCTTGATGGTGTAAACATCATTTGTCGATAATCCTCTGACAATATATCGGGAATATTAGACTTTCCATCTAAAGTCCATAATAATTTTAACAATTCATCAGTAGAGGCAATCAAACCTCCAGCTGATGCTCTGATATTCATATCTAAACCTTCAGCATTAGCGCGATTCTGTCCATAATAAGCTACTTCATTGGAACGTCTTTCTGACTGCGTCCCTCCGACGTGAATATCATTGACCCCGACGGATGCATACATTTCTTTTAGAAAGGTTTCATAATTTTTTCCAGAAACATACTCAATTATATATCCCAGAATTCCATAACCAGTATTATAATATGCAAATACTTTACCTGGTTCATTTAACTGATTGCTCTTTAACATAGCTTGAATACGTTGCTTCATTGACCAACCAGCATATGGAGTACCAAACATATAATCAGGATGGGTTCGATATCCACTAGTGTGCTCTAAAAGATGCCTAACTGTTATTCGTGAAGCTTTTGCTGGTACTCTTGGAAATTCATCTTTCAAAATACCATCCATCCCAAAGACATAATCATCAATTCCAAATTTACCATCTTGTATAAGTTTTAGAATAGCAATAGCGGTGTGTTGCTTAGACATTGAGGCTAATCTAAACAAATGATTGGGCAGTACTCGTGATTTACTTTCTTTAATACCATAGCCATAACCAACTTGATATATTGTTTTTGTACTATCTATACTAGCAACAGCTAACGAAATACCTGGAATATTATATCTTTCCTTGAAACTGTAGATAAGACTATCTATATCTTTATTACCTTTTTGAATAAGTAAATCATATTCTTCTTTATAACCTGAGGGTGTGATTATTTCTACTTGGATATTATTCTGAATATTAATGGTAGCAGTAGAGACACTCAGCATCCCTTCATTTATAACTGTTGAGTTCTGAGTGATGATATCGCCATTTACCTTTAGAATAGAATTGGGTAAAGTAAGAAAGTCAACATTGATAAAATTGCCATTCAAATTTTCGGGGACTGTTACATAAAACAAATTATCTTTCCCTCTATATACAAACGCATCAGTGGAAAAGGATGGATTGCTCAAAATCGGAACTTGAATATCAATTAAAGTGGATGGTCTATTAGATGAATTATCTTTGTCACCATGATTAAAAGAGTAAAAAATACTCGTAAAAGAAAAGCATAACAGAAAATAAGTGAATCTTTTTGAAACTTTCTTTATCGACATAAAAACTAATGGATTTGATATTAAAAAACTCTATTCTTATACGTACTAGGCATAAATGGTTGTGACAAATCAATCAAATATCCATTCAAGACAGCATACTTTAATTCGCCATGATTATTAGCTAAATAAAAATTTGCAGTACCACCAAGCTCAATGATAGGTGTAGGATAAAACATTGACTTTTTATAAAAATGAATAGGATAATTGTGTAAAGGTAAATCAATAGTTTGTTTTGTTAAGTTTAACCGGACCCCCATAATTCCACTCTTTAATAATTCGTAGGCATTCTGCTCCGAAAGCTCATCGATTGTATTAAACTCCTTTACCCCTATTTTGCCCTCTACAAAATATAAGCCTTCAGCATCCAGTTCGTCATAGCCAAAAGACTCTTGCAAATCACCAATATCTTCAATCACGCCCTTAACAAAATAATCACGATCAACGGTTCGTTCATTTCGTCTTATTGCAATATCTGTTATATAGTCTAAGGCTCCATTTTTTAAAGTTACATTGCGTAATACAACATCATGTAATTGGGATGCATTAAAAGGAATTTCATCATATGCTTTAACACTATACTGCTTATAACTTCCTTCAGCAATCTGAATTAAGGCATTTAAAATTATGATAAAATTAAGCTTTCTAATCTCTTGTTTTTCTGGATCACCCTTCATCCCTCCAGATTCTATTAATATTGTACTAGCCCCCCAACTTTGAAAATTATCACCAAATCCTCTTGGTGTATAAGTGTCATCATATTTCGCTACTGCATTAGGTATATAATTATTCAATAGATTAAACATACCTACGGCAAGTTGCATTGCTCCTTTTCGGGTAGGGTTAATATCTCTTTCAGGGTTATATGCAGGAGCTAATAAAGATATAGAAACAGGATTAGTTGTGCCAGGCACATTATAATAAATATTCTGATCATGTAAGTTAAAACCATACGCAGGCTTTAAAACTGCAGCACGTTGACGAAGTAAAGATCCTTCAACGGTATGACCAGCACGTGCGTCCCTATTCATATCGATGCTCTGCGCTGTTCTTCTTGTATATCGTTCAGCGCCGTCAGGATTCAACATTGGAATAAAATGAATGTTTAATTTATCATTTAGCAGTGTTCTAATAGAATCAAAGTCATCTCCTTTTCCTTCTAAAAAGTTAAAAAGATCAAATAATGCCATAGTGGCCGTAGGTTCGTCACCGTGCATTTGACTCCATAACATGACTACCTTATCTCCTTGGCCAAAACTTAATTCGTAAATGTTACGTCCTTCAAAAGACTTCCCAATTTCGTGAATTTTTATTGAGTTATGTTTATTTCGAAGTTGTATAAGAGAATCTATATCTGTATGTTTAAATCTTCGATGTGTTAAGGTTTGCTCTTTATATTTACTATAAATATTATTAAATGTATTAGTGTCTAATTTCATAGTATTATCAAATTGGTCATTATTGACCGTAGTTTTACACGAAAAGAGAGTTAAAAGTATATTAATAAAAATTAAAATTCTCATTCTTTTAATGATTGATATAAAAACTCATTTTGTCCATAAGAAGTATTCATTATGAAATGAATATTAATAGGTTATATATCTTTTTACTCAATAGTCACATGAAAACTATTATTCATAATTAGTTAAATCAAGATATCAAACCCTAGTGAGTTAATGAAAATCCCTTATCAAATTATCTATTAAATAATAACCGATGTCCTGATCCTACTTCGATAATTTTGCCATTAGCATAGGCAATATTACCACTTACGATGGTATACATGATAGTAGAGGAAAATTGATGATTTTCAAACGGTGACCACCCACATTTAGACAATATATTTTCTCGATTTACAGTATAGGATTTATTTAAATCTACGAGTACCAAATCTGCCCAATAACCTTCTCGAATGTAGCCTCTTTGTTCAATTTGAAAAGCAACGGCTGTGTTATGAGCTGTTTTTTGTACCACTTGCTCCAATGTCATTTTGCCCTCTTTTACTAAGTCTAATAAAGCTTGTAAAGCATGTTGTACCAAAGGTCCTCCTGAAGGGGCTTGCAAATAAGGTTGTTCTTTTTCTTCTCTTGTATGAGGTGCATGATCAGTAGCGATGACATCAATATGACCATCAAGTACAGCCTTTAAAATCTGATCACGATCTTGTTCCGTTTTAACTGCGGGGTTCCATTTTATAAAATTCCTCTTCGTGTAGTAATCTCTATCTGAAAACCACAAGTGGTGCACACAAGCCTCTGCTGTAATTCTCTTTTGTTCTAAAGGTATATTATTTGAAAATAAGGAGGTTTCTCTACCAGTAGATATATGTAAAATATGTAAACGTGTATTATTCTTCTTAGCTAATTCAACAGCTTTAGATGAAGATAAATAACAAGCTTCTGCTGAACGTATTAAAGGATGCATATCTATTGTAATATTATCCTCATACATTTCTTTATACCTAGCCATATTAGTTTTAATAGTCGCTTCATCTTCACAATGAGTAGCTATTAAGGTTGGAGCATTTTTAAAAATATTATCTAACGCTACCTCATTATCAACGAGCATATTTCCTGTTGACGAACCCATAAAAACTTTTATTCCACAAACATCTCTTGGATTAGTTTTAAGAACTTCGTCTAAATTGTCATTACCAGCACCCATAAAAAACGAATAATTAGCTAAAGAATTATCCTGTCCAAGATCGTACTTGTCTTGGAGTAATTTTTGGGTTAGTGTATTGGGAACAGTATTAGGCATCTCCATAAAAGAAGTAGTCCCCCCCGCTACAGCCGCGCGGCTCTCCGTAAATATGTTTGCTTTATAGGTCAGGCCTGGCTCTCTAAAATGTACTTGATCATCTATTAGTCCGGGTAAAAGATGTAGACCTTCTGCGCAAATTTCTTGGTCAGCTTTTAAATCTAATTGTTGACCGATTTTTTCTATTCGTCCATTTTTAATAAACAAATCTAAACTACGTATTTCACCTTCGTTTACTACTTGGGCATTTTTTATTAAAATTGATGACATATATTCTTTCCCTTATTTTTTTATTTACTTATATACAAACTTAAGAAAATATCACACTCCATACCATCAAAACATCCTAAGAATTAATGCAATTTATCATGTCACAGAATAAATACGATATAAATTTTATGAGACTTGTGCGATAAACTATCCATAGGAATATATTAGCTTTGTCAACTAAATAAAAAAGCAAATCATGCTAACTATTAAATATTTTCAAAATTGGAAATCAATTAATTTCAAAAATGAAATTCTGGCTGGCTTAACGGTAGCTATGACGATGATTCCAGAATCGTTATCTTTTGCAATTCTAGCCGGTTTAAGCCCACTAACTGGATTATACGGAGCTTTTCTTATGGGGCTAGTAACTTCTATTATAGGTGGACGACCAGGAATGGTATCCGGAGGAGCTGGAGCCACTATAGTCGTACTTATTGCATTAATCGCTCAACATGGCGTCGAATACCTGTTTGCGACTATTCTATTAGCCGGAGCAATACAATTATTAGTAGGATTGTTTAAATTAGGAAAATTCGTAAGATTAATTCCGCAGCCAGTTATGTATGGCTTTTTGAATGGCCTAGCTATAATTATTTTCATGGCACAGGTCGATCAGTTCAAAATAAATATAAATGGCGTTACTTCTTGGATGAGCGGAACAGAGCTCTATATTATGCTGGGATTGGTTTTGACAACTATTCTTATAGTACTTCTATTTCCAAAAATAACTAAGGCCATGCCCTCCTCTCTCGTGGCTATTATTGCATTATTTGCTATTGTATATTATTTCAATATCCCTACGACGAAGGTTCAAGATATTGCCAGTATAAAAGGAGGTTTTCCCTCATTCCATATACCAAATGTTCCTATAGCATGGGAAACCTTAAAAATCATTTTTCCGTATGCATTAATTATGTCAGCTGTAGGTTTGATAGAGTCGCTTTTAACATTAAGTATGGTAGATGAAATAACCAATTCAAAAGGGAGTGCTAATAAAGAATCTGTTGCACAAGGCATTGCTAATATGACAAACGGATTGTTTGGTGGTATGGGTGGCTGTGCCATGGTTGCCCAGACATTAGTGAATCTAAATTCGGGTGCTCGAACTAAATTCTCCTCCTTTATTGGAGCCATAACAATATTGTTAATCATATTAATTGCCTCTCCTTTTATTGAGCAAATTCCAATGGCAGCTCTAGTAGGTGTAATGATGATTGTAGCTATTAAAACTTTTCAATGGGTCAATTT
>CANRHE010000132.1 GCA_947630335.1 uncultured Sphingobacterium sp. | reverse complement strand
CCTACAATACTTGCAGCACTATCAGCGGAAGCCTGTGCGCTTTCGCTCGCAGATACTGCGCTAATCTCAGCGTCCTCTGCTGACGCTTTGGCTTCCGTCGCTGCTTTTTGAGCTCCTAGCAAAGCTTGCTGTGGCTTATCCACCGGTGGGTAGGGTTTTTCATTGATGATGTCTGAAATACTAACCTCGTGCTCCACATCAGGTACGACTATGATTGCGTCAAATACCGTGTTGCTTTTTAAGTATATCTTTACAGAGTAATAACTACCTTCTACGCCCCGCTCGTTAGGCCAAACATCAAACTCGAAGTGCCCATCATCTCCCACACAAATCGTATAGGTCGCAGGGACTACAATACCATTGTCGATCTCCTGTATAGATAGTCTAGCACTGCCACTAGCCCCTGATGCTGGCGTGCCGTCTTGTTTATAGGCAACCCCAGTAACTTTTACTGTCTTTATCATATTCTTCCTTTATTTTTCTACCTAGACCATACGGCTACGAACTAGTGTTACTAGCACTACTAGTATTACTCCTCGTCCATTACAGTCCTGAACCTAAGGGGTCTAGCGTTGTCTGTACCTGTTGCCTCTTCTTGAGATTCTTGCTGCTTATCCTTAACTTCCTCTCGGAAGCTCTCCTCTGCGATAGCAGCCCTCGTTAGTGTGCTAATACTTGTAATTATCCACTTAGCCGTATTCACTTGGGGGCTTTCAACATCCCCATCATTATGTAGGGCAGATTCAATAACATCAATTGCTTTTGGTTCTAGCCCTTTTAATTTGTTTAGGGTACTACGTAGTCTACTAATGCTACGTCCAGTACCTCGTGGTCTACCTTTTGGTGATGGGCTAGGGCCACCTTTCTCCCACATTTTAGGTTTAGGTTTTTTAGAACTCATAATTTCTACCCCATTAAAGAAAAATAGCCCCACAGAGACTTGTAATGCTCTGTAAGGGCTTTATTGTAAAAAAGAAGCCGTAGATAGATATATATATCTATAGGGTAAAGGAGATAGAAACCCCTAACGGCTTGTAATTGCCCCGAAGGACATGTTTATTTATTATTGTTATTTGTATGGCTAATAAAGTATGTTTTTGTTTTATAAGGGCAATTTGTTTAACCCTTTCCCTCACTTTATATATATATTATAACACAAATATGGTTCAAATGTCAAGTTTTCTTATATTATCTGTAATGTTTTCCAATACTTAGGTATTTTTAGTAGGAAAATCTTTAAATTCAGCACCTAAATACCATTTTTAACCATTACTAAGCCTCAATCCTGTAATCAACCAACTCTCCACTATCAAAGAACTTCACTCCTACTGGTACAGTTCCATCCCAATCAAACCTATCTCTGAATTTATCTCCCATAGTGTCTAGTAGTAAATCTAAGTTATCTAATGGTACGATAAAACTATCGTGTACAGGGAGGCACGGAATATTGTTCTCAACCATCTTGCTGATAATGTCATTAGCTAGGTGGCTGTCCTCGTTCTGTAGAGTCATTCCAAACATATCTTCATCATAGAATAAGTGTACAAACTCTGGATATCTGGCCTCCACCAAAGATAATACAGACTTAGCACTACCTAATGTGTATTTTTCTTTATCACTTTCCGAAAGGTTGTTAATCAATCCTCGTACTGCACGTTCCGCTGAACCCCTGTTATTCGTGTTAAACATAATGTTTACAGCAACCTTAATTATGTTTCTATCCACCTTGTTACTCTCGTCCTCTAGCAGATCACTATAAACGTCTAGTGGTAAGTCCTCTGGAAAGATTCCCTCTAACGCTGCTGCAATTCGGAAATGTAGATTAGAATAGTCCAACTCACAAACAGGCTGATCGTTAATTGTGATTCTTAGCCTGTCCTCAGTCCCTCGGTTTTTAATAGAAAGTATATCTGCACGATAAAACCTACCACCGTATTTAAAGCTTTCATTGAAAATACGACAGTAGATGTTTGTTAGTGTTTTACCATCCTTGTCTTTAATGTTGCTATTTTCATTTAATTTGTTTAATGCACGTACTGTTTTTTCCATAATCCTAGTATCCTCCGTATGTTTGTATTCAATAGGCTCTTTGTCCTTACCTCGAAGCTCGATAGCCTCTATACTTTCTAAGTGGTTTACCTCCGACTCTTGGTAAAGTTCTTCATCAGACCAAAAGTCCAGTAAAGCTGGCGTAGGGAGCACCCAACTAATCGATCTTAACTCTGGCACTCTGTGTCCTGTACCAATAAAGTTTACGATCATACCCTCTCTCTCAAGATAGTCCATAGCACGAATAACCCTACGAACAGTAATTCCTTTGCGGGACTTAGGCTGCTTTCCTCCAACCCTACGACTGTACACTAACCTGTTACCCTTCCTTACACACGCTAGTATGTTAGCTAAAACCACATTAAGGCATGTTTTATCCTTATACTTCCACCATTTAGACCTAGAGCTAATCTTAGGACTAACTTTAATGTCATAGGTTAAAAGTCTACCATTCCTTACATAAGCTTCATTATAACTTTGTAAATCCACATCTACTCCTCCTTTAACTGTTTATATGAATGCTAATAATAACACATATAAAATAATATTGCAAGTGGTAGTGTATATAACTATCTATTTATATATATATAGTTATATCTTTCTAACCTTACCCTAATATTCTTTATTATCTATCTTTAGTTATAATACCATCAGGTATTACCATATATGTTATATACTAGTAGATACTAACGTCAGGTACTACCGTTTATATCATACGGCGCACTTTTGAGGTTTTAGATCCTCTGTAAGCCTTTGTACATAAGGGTTTGACTGGTTCTAATGATGTCGCTTTTGGGGCTATTTCTAAGGATAATTTAGTGAGGGGTTTACACACCAAATATTGTGTGTTATAGTATGGGAATGTTGAGCATAAATGGTAAGGCATCAGAAACCCTTGTTGTAGTTTTAGAGCATTACCTGCCGATTAGTGTGTGTTCTATGATAAAATCTCCTACAAACGCCTACAAGAGGCTTTTAAGGTAGTTCCTATACATACACATAGGGAATCTAATAAAAAGCTCACCAAGAGCCTCACAGAGATTCCTAGGGGTAATCAAATACTCAGGGATATGTGTTGTACTGTGGTAACTAAAGTGTTGTAAGGAGTAAATTTGATAAAAGTATTAAAAGAAGTTGACTAATATTTCTAGTTGTGGTACAATTGCTTTTGTTGTATCATGTATTTTTTAAAGAAAGGTAGGAGGATGTATTGTATTTTGAAGATTTCCACGAAAAGAGTCCAGTGAAAGGTCGAAGTAGATCAGAGAAACGTAGAGCTAATAGGGAGGGTAGAGTTATTAAAGGTAAGTTTGCAAGTGAAGTGAGACCTCCTGTACAGGCTAAGAATGCTGTACAGAAGAATTTCTTGAAAGCGTTGAACCAGTATGATGTTGTGCTTTTTTCTGCACCCGCAGGTGTCGGGAAGAGTTTCCTAACTATGTCAGAAGCGTCTGATTGGTTGAAGAAAGGTCAAATTGATAAGATTACTCTGACACGTCCTGTTATCCCTATGGGGAGAAGTTTGGGAATGCTTCCGTCCACACTACAGCAGAAGTTCGAGCCATATTTGATGCCATTGCTTGAAGTGCTGTGGAAACGTTACGGGAAGGGTTATTATGAGAGTTGTATCAATGATGGGTCAATAGAACTTCTAGCACCAGAATATGCTAGGGGTCGTAGTGTATCTGGTTGTATGATTATCGATGAGTGTCAGTCGATGTATCCAACAGAGCTTTACACGATGTTGACTCGGATGGAAGAAGGTGCAAAACTTATCCTGATCGGAGATGATTCTGGGCATCAGACAGATATTAAAGGGGATAACGCAATCTCATGGTTGAAGCGTTTCATTAAGAACAACCCAGAGCTTTCTGAGTACATTTGTGTAATCGAGGCCACAAGTGATGACATCGTTCGTTCTGGTTTGACAAAAGCGATGGTGAAGGCACGAGAGGAAGAGAACAAAAGGGAGAGTGGTATTGGATAGGTATATAGATGGTGTAAAGGTTGGAGGAAACGCTAAAGACCTGACTGGAAAAAGGTTTGGCAGGCTCGTTGTTACCCACTTGGATGGGAGAAAGGAGGATAGACACAATAGACCACTGTTGTGGGGCTGCGAATGTGATTGCGGAAATAAAGCACTTGTAGTTTCAGGAGACCTCACATCTGGAGACACAAAATCGTGTGGCTGCTACCTAGAGGAGTATTTTGAGAAAAGCAACCAAAGGTTTAGGGAGAAATATCAAACGCACGGACTGTCTGGCACAAAAGAGCACAGTGCTTGGAAAAGAATAAAAGCTAGGGTGTTCAACAAAAATAGCCCAGACTATGAGACCTATTCAAAAATAGGTATGTCTGACTCGTTTGCGGAAGACTTTACTGCATTTTTGGAAGACATTGGAAAGATACCTGAGGGTATGGAAGGAAGGGTATCGGTTGATCGTATTGATAATACCAAGGGGTATGTGGAGGGGAATGTCCGTTGGGCTACTGACACAGAGCAAGCTCGTAATAAAGGTATGTATGCGAACAACAAGAGCGGTGTAACGGGTGTGTACAAGGATGGAGAGGGGTGGGTTGCCAGTTGGTACGTTGCCCCCAAAAAGCAGGAGAGCCGTTACTTTTCTATTAAAAAGAATGGGGACGAACTTTCTTTCCTAATGGCCTGTGAGATGAGAGATGTTGCTATCAGGAGACTGAACCTTGCTGGGGCAGGGTATTCAGAAAACCACGGTAAATGAGGAGAGCAACATTGAGTGAAATGTTTTTAAGAAAGGAGGTAAGTAATGATTGATGTAAAGGTTAAGGCTCATAAAGAGCTCCTAAAATTAGTTAAAAAGTATGAGGACGTATTTGATGAGTCTGGGTTACGTATTAGGGTTCATGATGTGGAATCCGAGATTGAAATGCTGGAGGTTGAAAAGACTTTTGGAGTGGGTAGGTTAGTAAAAATATCAAAACAATGGTACGGTGTAGATTGGGGAGGTGAAGTAAGGATCGGTTATTACGGAGAGGGAGAGGACAGGATCAGTTGGAGCGATGATGGTAGGCAGCCATCGAACGAATGGTTATACCGGATTAGCTACCCAACAGGAGCTTATATCTTTGGAGATTCATACCCTAAAGAGACTTTTAATAAAATGTTCGAGGAGATGAAAACTTACAGCCCTAAGTATACAGATACAGCAAATCATGTGCTATACTTCACTTCGGAAAACGCTAAAACGTTTCATGACAACTTTAAAAAGATAGAGAATAAGTACAGGGGAATGGTTCAAGACGAGTTGAACAGGAAACGTAAGAGAGAGTTAGAGGAGGAGCTAAAGGCTCTTGAGAAATTACAGGAGGTAAGTAATGGGTGAGGATTTTTTAATGGTTGGAAGTGTGCCTGTATATACCAATACAGTACAATTTTCACAGAACGTTGTATATATCGATGGTGAAATCGCCTCTGTGGACAACTACCATAATGTGCTTTATGCTCTAAATAGTGCTAAAGATGGGGACAGTTTTGTTATCCACATTAATAGTACTGGAGGTTTGGTTAACACAGCAATGCAGTTATGTAACTCCATCAAGAGCTCTGAGGCGTATGTAATTGCTGTTATACATGGTATGGTAGCTAGTAGTGCAACAGCCATTGCATTAGCTTGCGACGAGGTTGTAGTTACTCCTAATACAGCTTTTATGGTACACTCCGTATCTTGGGGGATGGACGGAGACTTAAAGAGTATGAGGGACAATACTGGATTCTATACTAAGCAATACTCCAAGTGGGTTGCAGATGTATATAAAGGATTTATGTCTGATAAAGAGATTAAAGATATGATTGAACACTCTAAAGACATTTGGATGAACGATAAAGAAATAGCTAAGCGCTTGAAAAGCCGTAATAAGTATTTCAAAAGTTTAGAGCAAAAATCTTAATAAAAGGAGAGATAGGTGAGTAACGTTACAATTTGTTTTAAAGACCTTACATTAGATGATATGGGTATAGATTCAAAGAAGTGGGGAAAGAAGGTTACCCTAGTTTGTTCTAAGGATGTGCTTGATAACATTCATTTTAAAGACCCTACCAACTTCTACTACTTAAACGCCTTTGGGTTTCGTGTATATTTGCTTACTCAAAGTTACCAAAAAGCTAAGGAGATGGTGGACGAGATTACAGGAAAAGAGGGGTTTTATTCGGTGAGAATCTCTAAAGGGGTGTAGAAGTGTTGGAGGATTTGATCTTTGTCATGATATGGGTGATTGTATTATTTATACTAATCCTACCAACAACATTAATATTCTGGGTTATTACTCCTCTAACAGGGATAATTATTGTTTTATCAATATTGTTGGGGTTGTTGTTTATACCCAATGATGACGTTAATAAGGAGGATACTAGTAGTGGTAAATAAGGAGAGTTTAGATAAGTGCTACATGTCTGTAGCCTTTGCACATGCTAGATTATCTAAAGGGGTTAGGGCTAAGGTGGGTGCAGCCCTAGTCACTAATAGTGGCGCTATCCTTGCAGGATATAATGGGTTAGCACCCTATGGAAGTAACGAACTCGAATACATTACGGAAGATGGTCAATTAGTTACCAAGCCAGAAGTTATTCATTCGGAACTTAATTGCATACTTAAGGCTGCGAAGGAGGGTGTAAGTGTATTAGGAAGTACTATCTACATAACCCTCTCACCATGCCTAGTGTGTTCTGAAATGCTTATAGCAGCAGGTGTGAAGCGTGTAGTGTATTATAATGAGTATAGATGCACTCTAGGTCTTGACAATTTAACAAAACAAGGCATAATTGTGGATAAGATTAACACTTTATAAAGGAGGTGTGGTGAGAGAATTGGTGTTACTAGCCACGGTTAGTCTAGTGATTGTT
>CANRHE010000131.1 GCA_947630335.1 uncultured Sphingobacterium sp. | reverse complement strand
AAAGGAACTTCTAAATAACTATTCAGATGGCTATTATTTCAAGACAAGAAAACAACAACCTTTTTGGTCCTACAGTAGGTGATAAAATAAGGTTAGGAGATACAGATCTATATATTCAAATTGAAAAAGACTTACGTACTTACGGAGACGAAGCTGTATATGGAGGAGGTAAAACTCTACGCGATGGTATGGGATTGGCTAATACAATTACGTCTGAAGAAGGATCATTAGATCTTGTAATTACCAACGTAACTATTATTGACGCAAAATTAGGTATTGTAAAAGCTGATGTTGGTATCAAAGATGGCCGTATTGCAGGTATTGGTAAAGCAGGTAATCCAAATGTAATGGATGGTGTAGACCCTGAGTTAGTAACTGGCGCCTCTACAGATGCAATCTCCGGAGAGCACCTTATATTGACAGCTGGAGCTATTGATGGTCACGTACATATGATTGCACCACAACAAGCCTATGCCGCATTGAGTAATGGTATTACGACATTAGTCGGAGGTGGTATTGGTCCATCTGATGGTACCAATGGTACGACGATTACTTCCGGTAAATGGAATATAGAGCGCATATTACAATCAGTAGAAGGCTTACCAGTTAATATTGCTTTAACCGGAAAAGGTAATTGTTCTGTTGAGCAATCGATAGAAGAGCAAATTATAGCAGGAGCATGTGGTCTAAAAGTTCACGAAGATTGGGGTTCTACCGCAGGTGCTATCCGTGCTACTATGAATGTTGCTGATAGAATGGATGTTCAGGTTGCTATTCATACTGATACATTGAATGAAGCAGGTTACGTAGAAGATACCTTAGCTGCTATTGATGGTCGTACTATTCACACCTATCACACGGAAGGTGCGGGTGGTGGTCACGCTCCAGATTTATTAAAAGTGGCATCTATGCAGAATGTACTACCTTCCTCTACCAACCCTACTCTACCATTTGGTATCAACTCGCAAGCTGAGTTGTTCGATATGATTATGGTATGTCACAATTTAAATCCAAAAATCCCTTCGGATGTAGCTTTTGGAGAAAGTCGTGTACGCCCAGAGACGCAAGCCGCAGAGAGTATCTTACACGATCTTGGAGTAATCTCGATGGTATCTTCAGATTCTCAAGCAATGGGACGTGTTGGCGAATCGGTATTACGTACCTTCCAAATGGCTTCTTACATGAAGAAAGTTAAAGGAAAATTAATGGAGGACTCTACAGAGAATGACAACTTCCGTGTATTACGTTATATCGCTAAAGTAACTATCAACCCAGCTATTACTTTCGGTATGTCACATGAAATTGGCTCTATCGAAAAAGGAAAATTTGCCGATTTAGTATTATGGGATCCAGCAATGTTTGCTGCTAAACCTAAAATGGTTATCAAAGGTGGTGTTATTAGTTGGGCTGAGATGGGCGACCCGAACGCATCATTACCAACTCCTCAACCGATAATATACCGTCCAATGTTTGGTTCATTCGGCAAAACATTACCGCGTACTTCTATTACATTCGTGTCTAAGGCAGCATTTGACTTAGATATCAAGTCGAAATTAGAGCTAGAACGTATCGTATCACCGGTATATCGTACGCGTCAAATCGGAAAAAGCCACATGGTACACAACAGTTCTACACCTAGTATTAGCGTTAGCCCTGATACATTTGAGGTATTGATTGATGGTGTTCCGGCACACATTCCACCAGCATCTAGTGTATCATTAGGACAGTTATATTTCTTTAGCTAAGCTAAAGAAGTATAACTTATACCAAAACCAAATACAATTACATAAGTATAATTAATAACCCATGAATATATATTCAGAGATTATAGGGAATATCTACAATACTCCAGAATGGACCGCAAAAGTAAAGCTTGTCGATGTGGAGACTATTCATCTAGATCAATGGGCTGCTCAAAAAAGCCGTCTCCTTGCAAAAGGAGACAAAGGCAATGAGTATCCTATTGCTTTGAAACGAAATTCACATCTGACCAACGGTGATGTTATTTACTACTCTGCAGAGCATAATAAAGCGGTAGTTATCAAGATAGACTTATGTCCAGTACTCGTTATTGACCTTAGTAAAATTTTACAAGATGACACTAATACCATTCTACGCACTGCTTTAGAATTAGGTCATGCTGTAGGTAATCAGCATTGGCCAGCAATCATCAAAGGCAACTACGTATATGTTCCTTTGACGGTAGAAGAAAAAGTGATGACCACCGTAATTGATACTCATGCTATTGAAGGAATCAGTTATGAGTTTAAAAAAGGTGAAGAAATTCTTCAGATTTTAGAGCCACAAGAGATTAGAAGACTTTTTGGCGGAGCAAGCCATGATGTTTTTGCACAAGGTCACGGTCATGCCCCTAGTATTAGCTTAAACATTCAATAAAACAACTTATGGCTACAGATATACTATCCTTAATGCGTCTAATCCAATTTACGGACTCCGCATTCCCAGTAGGTACTTTCTCTTTTTCAAATGGCCTTGAGACTGCTATTCATGAAAAAATAGTTTACAATGCAGCGACATTAGAAGAATACGCACAATCCATTTCTCTTCAGGCCGCATTTAGCGATGGTATTATTGCCATCCATGCTTACCGCGCTGCCCTTGAAAACAATTATGATGAAATCATCGAAGCTGATCATAGGCTTATTGAGTTCAAAATGAATAATGAAACTCGTGTCATGCAAAAAAGAATGGGAAAGAAAATGGTTGAGATGAGTATTAAAATTTTCGACAACCCTCTTCTCAAAAAATGGCTAGAAGACATTAATAATGGCACTTCACCGGGCACCTTCCCAGTTGCTCAAGGACTTATATTCGCCATTGGTGGTATGTCCGAAAAAGAATTATTTTGTTCACACCAATACGGTGTTATCAATATGATACTAGGTGCTGCTGTGAGAACGATGCGCGTGTCGCATTATGATACTCAACAAATTCTTTTTCGTTTGTCCGAACAGACGCAAGCGTATTATGACGACGTGAAAGATTTGAGCTATGAAGATATGAATTCATTTGTACCTCAGATTGACATCATCAGCTCATTACACGAGAAAGGTACCATGAGGATGTTCATGAACTAATACAAATTAACTTACCTCTAATAGAGGTGATATCAAACAATAATCTGTCTAAAATATACTATGAATAATACATGTAGAATCGGTGTTGGTGGCCCAGTGGGATCAGGTAAAACTGCTTTGATCGAAGCCTTAGCACCCCGCCTACTAAAAAAAGGCTTAGAATTAATTATTATAACGAATGATATAGTAACTACAGAAGATGCTAAGCACGTACGTGCTGCACTTAAGGGTATACTTCCTGAAGAGCGTATCGTCGGCGTAGAGACAGGTGCATGTCCACATACGGCAGTACGTGAAGATCCATCTATGAACATTGCAGCAGCTGAAGAATTAGAAGCAAAATTCCCAAATAGTGATGTACTTCTTATTGAATCTGGCGGTGACAACCTAACATTAACATTTAGTCCTGCTTTAGTAGATTTCTTTATGTACGTAATTGATGTGGCAGCAGGTGATAAAATCCCACGTAAGAATGGTCCTGGTGTAGCGCAAGCAGATATTTTGGTCATCAACAAAACAGATTTAGCTCCTTATGTAAAAGCTAGCTTAGAAGTGATGGACAGAGATACTAAGACATTACGTAAAGATAAACCATTTGTATTCACCAACTGTATGACGGGTGAAGGCTTGGATGAGTTAGTAGAACTAATATGTAGAATTGCATTGTTCGACAAAGTTAAATAACAATGGTATGGTAGATTTTTCGAAAGCAAAAGAAATGGCTCCATTTTTAGAAGAACCTAAAGCAATGTACGTAGGTGCACCAGGTAAGTCTGGTTATTTATACCTTGGATTTGAGCTCGACAACACGGGCAAATCTATTTTAAGAGATTTAGATAGAAGAGCTCCCCTTATTGTACAACAAGAGTTGTATTTTGATGAGGAAATGCCCGAAATGCCCTGCGTATACATCTTATCATCAGGAGGACCCAATGTTGATGGCGATCGCTATGAACAGAATATAACCGTTAGAGAAGATGCTTTTGCATTTGTTTCTACTGGGGCAGCTACCAAACTAGCGTCAATGAACTATAATTACTCTGGGCTAAAGCAACACTTTATTTTAGAAGACAATTCTTATTTAGAGTTTTTACCAGAGCCTATTATACCTCATCGCAAGACTCGTTTTATATCCGAGACTAAATTAACAGTGGCCGAAACTGCTACTGTATTCTACTCCGAGATATTTATGAGCGGCCGCAAGCATCACAACGATGGAGAGACCTTCGAATTTGATGTAATCTCTGTTTGTACTAATGGAGAGAGACCAAATGGTGATCGCTTATATCGCGAAAAGTTCATCATAAGACCTCAAAATCAAAACCCGAGAATTCTAGGAATTATGGATCAATACGATGTATTTGGTAATGTGATCGTAATGACTCCACCTGAGCATGCAGAGAAAATATACGAGCAAATCCAACCTTATATTGACAATGATAAGAAGATAGCAGTAGGTATAACTCATTTACCTAATAATGCAGGATTATTATTTAAAGTATTAGGAATGGAACCAGGGCCCGTAAAAACTATTATACGCGAGTTTTGTTCTACTGTACGACAAGTAGTTAAAGGCAAGCCCGTTCCGAAGGAATTCTCTTGGAGATAGCCTTAGACAAACAATCATACACTTCCCTACTTCAAATGGAAGTGTATGTTTTTTAAAATTAATATTCAACCATTAAAATAAATGTGTTATGGACAATTCAAATGCCACCAATACACTAAAACCCGCTGATATCTTTTCATTTGATTTCGTAAAGAATGTACTTCGTGGTTCTGGTCAGGTTATGTTCCAAAATAATATATGGACAGGTCTATTTTTTATAGTGGGTATCTTCGTGGGAGCATATATGTCGAATCAACCTTTGGTTGCTTACGGCGCAATAGTGAGTGTAATCGTCTCGACAGCAACCGGATATTTTCTACCCCTCTCTAAAGATGATGGTAATTCAGGTCTATGGGG
This sequence comes from uncultured Sphingobacterium sp., assembly GCA_947630335.1. Classification (GTDB taxonomy): domain Bacteria; phylum Bacteroidota; class Bacteroidia; order Sphingobacteriales; family Sphingobacteriaceae; genus Sphingobacterium. The sequence goes on along the minus strand of CANRHE010000131.1, from coordinate 1,901 downwards.
GTTCAATGGTATACTGGTAGGTTGTGCGTTTTTTACTTTCATTGGCAATACCCCTTTTACATGGACAGCGCTTATATTGTGTGCTATGTTGACGACATGGGTACGTACAGCATTCAATAATGTATTGGCTCCTTATAACGTCAACTCCTTGACATTTCCATTTGTCTTTATGACTTGGATTTTCTTATTCAGTGCACGCGAAATGCATAATCTGCCAGGAGACTACCTTTCTAAGCCGAGTTTAATTGTCAATCTTGGGCCATTCCACGAAATGGGAGCTCTAGAATTTGTTAAACATATCTTTCAAGGGGTATCACAGGTTTTCTTAATCAACAATTGGATTACAGGTGTACTATTTGTAATCGGATTATTGATTTCAAATAAGTGGGCAGGTATTTGGGCTTTAATTGGATCTACTATTTCATTGAGCCTTGCCATTATGTTCGAAACTGCCGAGACATCTATCAATGACGGATTATATGGTTTCAGTGCTACATTGACGGGTATTGCTATTGGAATGACCTTCTTTCAGCCCAACTGGAGATCGGCTATATGGGCAGTATTAGCGGTTGTTACGACCGTATTTATACAAGCAGCCATGAATGCCTTTTTACTGCCTTATGGTATACCATCACTTACAGCTCCATTTTGTATAGCAACATGGTTGTTCTGGTTACCACAATTTAATTTTGATAAGCCTTCGACAGCTACAAAAACAAATTAAAAAAGATTAAAATGAATAAAAACATTGTTGATATGGATACAATGCCTTTGACATGGAAACATTTCAAGGTATTTGTAATATCATCACTTGGTCAAGCTTTAGGCTCAGGATTAGCGACACTAATAGGTATCATACTTCCTATGATACAGATTATAGCTCATCCTGAGCTTAGCTCTTTTGAGCAAGGATTAATATCTTGTATGAGTTTATTGGGGATTGTATTCGGATCATCCATATTTGGTAGTTTAAGTGACCAACATGGCTATCTCAAGCTTTTTAGACTATGCCCTGCTTTAATAGTAGTCGCATCATTGTTTGCCTACTATACAGATAGTAGTTTAGGACTTGCTTTAGGTCTCTTTGTGATGGGTTTAGGTATAGGTGGAGAATATAGTATTGGATCTGATTATATCTCGGAGATCATGCCCAAGAAATGGAGTCTGTTGATGGTTGGCGCCTCCAAAGCAACTGCCGCCTTGGGAAGTATTGCAGTAGCTGTGATCAGTTACTTTTTATTAGTCAAGTGGAACAATGCCCAAGATTGGAATAAGCTCTTACTCCTCATCACTGCTTGTGCTTTATTTATGCTATTAATACGAATACGTTTCGTACAAAGCCCGGGCTGGTTGATTTCACACGGACGGATTAGCGAAGCAGAACAATCGGTCAAATTCCTGTTAGGTGACAATGTAACTATTGGTGAAATAAAAAATAAACCTAAAAAAGAAGAAATACAAACTGTTACATTAAAACAATTTATTAAACAAGGTAACACTAAACGAATTATCTTCAGCGGTATCCCGTGGGCTTGCGAAGGATTGGGAGTATACGGTATAGGTATTTTCTTGCCCATACTTGTGATGTCATTAGGTCTAGAGAGTGCATCTGCTACGCCTTTTGATCAGATCATCAATTCCATTGAGGTGACTACATACATCAATATATTTATTCTTATTGGTTTCATCATAGGTTTATCTATTGTAAATAGATACTACCATGTCAAAACTCAAATGTGGGGTTTTATTTTTGCTGCAATAGGACTTTTAATATTACTAGCAGGTTACTTGCTGAAGCTACCGAGTTGGATCTCCATACTAGGATTTCTTGTTTTCGAAATATGTCTAAACGCAGGGCCGCATTTACTCACTTTCATTATCCCTCAACAAATCTACCCTAT
>CANRHE010000130.1 GCA_947630335.1 uncultured Sphingobacterium sp. | reverse complement strand
AAAGGGCTGTCAACATTAAAGTTGACAGCCCTTTATAATAATTTTATTAAATATACTAAGCTTATTCTTCTTCTTTAGAAGCTAAAAGCTGATCATACTCTTCACGTGAACCTACAATTATATTACTGTATTGACGTAAACCTGTACCTGAAGGGATTAAGTGACCAACGATAACGTTTTCTTTCAATCCTAAAAGATTATCACGTTTACCAGCAATAGCAGCTTCATTCAATACTTTCGTAGTCTCTTGGAAAGAGGCAGCAGATATAAATGACTTAGTACCTAATGACGCTCTAGTAATACCTTGAAGCATTGGGCTTGATGTAGCAGGAACTGCATCACGCACTTCCACTAATTTCAAATCTTGACGTTTAAGAATAGAGTTCTCCTCACGTAATTTACGTAAAGTTACAATCTGACCTGGACGTAAGTTATTAGAATCACCAGCCTCAACAACTACTTTCTTATCAAACAAAGAGTCGTTTTCTTCCATGAAGTCCCATTTGTTAACGGCTTCTTTTTCTAAGAAACGTGTATCTCCTGGATCTTCAATGTTCACTTTTTGCATCATCTGGTGTACAATAGTCTCAAAGTGTTTATCGTTAATTTTCACACCTTGTAAACGGTATACCTCTTGGATACCATTAACAATATACTCTTGTACAGCAGAAGGACCTTTGATTGATAAAATATCACCAGGTGAAATTTGTCCATCAGACAAAGGCATACCCGCTTTGATAAAGTCATTATCTTGAACCAATATATGCTTAGAAAGTGGTACCAAGTATTTCTTAATTTGACCATCACGAGATTCTATAGAAACCTCACGATTACCACGTTTTACACCTCCTAATGTAACAACACCATCAATCTCAGTAACTACTGCTGGGTTTGAAGGGTTACGAGCTTCAAACAACTCTGTAACACGAGGTAGACCACCCGTAATATCTCGAGTTTTACCTGTAGAACGAGGAATCTTAACTAAGATAGCACCTTCTTTTAATTTCTGACCGTCAGAAACTGAAACGTGAGCACCAACTGGAATGTTATAAGAACGAATTACTTCTCCTTTATTATCTACAACCTTAATAGTAGGGTTTTTAGTTTTATCACGAGTCTCAATAATTACTTTCTCTTTGTGACCAGTTTGTTCATCAGATTCTTCACGGAAAGTAACACCTTCAATAATTGCATCGAATTCTACCTTACCTGCAAATTCAGAAATAATTACAGCATTATATGGATCCCAATCAACTAATTTAGCTCCTTTTTCAACTGTATCTCCCTCATTAACATACAAGTTAGCACCATAAGGAATCATTTGATGATAAAGAACTTTACCGTCTTTAACGATTTTAATTTCGCCTGAACGACCTAATACTGCGTTATAAGGACCATTTTCGCCTTCTTTCTGAACAGTACGAACATTTTCGAATTCGATAACACCATCATGTTTAGCGATAATTGCTGAATCAGAAGCAATATTAGATGCAGTACCACCCACGTGGAACGTACGAAGCGTTAACTGTGTACCTGGTTCACCAATTGATTGTGCTGCAATAACACCAACTGCCTCACCTAATTGTACGCGCTTACCTGATGCCAAGTTACGTCCATAACAACAAGCACATACTCCACGTTTAGATTCACATGTTAATACAGAACGAATTTCTAAACCTTCAATACCAGCTGCTTCAATTTCGTGTGCTACTTCTTCCGTAATATCTTCATTAGCAGCAACGATTAACTTATCTGTTTCTGGATGATAAACATCGTGTAAAGGTGTACGTCCTAGAATACGGTCATACAAAGGTTCAATTACATCATCATTATCTTTTAATGCTGTAGTATATAGACCTCTTAAACCTCCACAATCGAAATCAACAACGATCATATCTTGAGCAACGTCATGGAGACGACGTGTCAAATAACCCGCATCGGCAGTTTTTAATGCTGTATCGGCTAGACCTTTACGAGCACCGTGAGTAGAGATAAAGTATTCTAATACCGAAAGACCTTCTTTGAAGTTCGATAAAATAGGGTTTTCAATAATCTCACCACCTGAGTTACCTGATTTTTGAGGCTTAGCCATCAAACCACGCATACCACATAACTGACGGATCTGCTCTTTCGAACCACGCGCTCCAGAATCCAACATCATATATACAGAGTTGAAACCTTGGTTATCGTTAGAAAGAATATCCATTACGTGGGCGGTCAACTTATTGTTGATACGTGTCCAAATATCGATAATTTGATTATAACGCTCGTTATTAGTAATGAAACCCATGTTATAGTTATTCATTACATCTTCTACTTCATTAGTAGCTTGAGCAATTAAATCAGCTTTAGCGTCAGGAATATTTAAATCTTGAAGATTGAACGATAAACCACCTTTGAATGCTGTTTGGAAACCTAGTTCCTTCATATCGTCCAAGAATTTAGCAGCACGAGCCATACCTGTATTCTTAACGATATCACCGATTACATTACGTAATGATTTTTTCGTTAGAATTTCGTTGATGAAACCTACTTCTTCAGGAACAATTTGGTTAAAGATTACACGACCTACAGTAGTCTCAATAATTCTTTTAACCAATTCTCCGTTTTCATTTCTATCGTCAGTCTTAACTTTGATCCAAGAGTGAAGATCCACTTCATTCTCGTTCAAAGCAATAATTACTTCTTCTGGAGAATAAAAAATACTTCCTTCACCTCTCATCTTGCGAGATTCATCTGATTTACGGCCTTTAGTAATATAGTAAAGTCCCAAAACCATATCTTGAGATGGTACCGTAACTGGGGAACCATTCGCAGGGTTAAGAATATTATGCGCAGCTAACATCAAGATTTGAGCTTCCAAAATTGCAGCATTACCTAGTGGTAAGTGGACTGCCATCTGGTCACCATCGAAATCGGCGTTGAACGCTGTACATACTAATGGGTGTAATTGAATAGCTTTACCCTCTACTAAAGTAGGTTGGAATGCTTGAATACCCAATCTGTGTAGCGTAGGAGCACGGTTTAATAATACAGGATGTCCTTTTAAAACATTCTCTAAAATATCCCATACTACTGGATCTTTACGATCTACAATTTTCTTAGCTGATTTAACAGTCTTTACAATACCACGCTCAATCATCTTACGAATAATGAACGGTTTGTAAAGCTCTGCAGCCATATCTTTAGGTAAACCACACTCATGTAATTTCAAGTGAGGTCCAACAACAATTACCGAACGAGCAGAATAATCCACACGCTTACCTAATAAGTTTTGACGGAAACGACCTTGCTTACCTTTTAAAATATCTGAAAGAGATTTTAATGCACGGTTACCTTCAGTTTTAACAGCATTCACTTTACGTGAGTTGTCAAACAATGAATCTACCGCTTCTTGAAGCATACGTTTTTCGTTACGCAAAATAACCTCTGGAGCTTTAATCTCGATTAAACGCTTCAAACGATTATTACGTATAATTACACGACGATATAAGTCATTCAAATCTGAAGTCGCAAAGCGACCACCATCTAGTGGTACTAATGGACGTAACTCAGGTGGAATAATTGGAACGATTTTTACAATCATCCATTCTGGACGATTTTCGATACGATCTCTTGATCCACGGAAAGCTTCAACAACATGTAGACGTTTTAACGCTTCATTTTTACGTTGTTGAGAAGTTTCATTAGCAGCTTGGTGACGTAAATCATACGATAATTGATCTAAATCGATACGTTTTAACAACTCCTCCATAGCCTCAGCCCCCATCTTAGCGATGAATTTTTGAGGATCATTATCGTCTAAATATTGATTTTCTTTTGGTAAAGTATCTAAAACATCTAAATACTCTTCCTCAGTCAAGAAGTCCATGAAAGAAATACCATCTTCTTCTTTGATACCCGCTTGAATAACGACATATCTTTCATAGTAGATGATCATATCTAACTTCTTAGTTGGAAGTCCCAATAAATAACCTATTTTGTTTGGTAAAGAACGGAAATACCAAATATGAGCAACAGGAACCACTAAAGCGATATGTCCCATACGCTCACGACGTACTTTTTTCTCTGTTACTTCAACACCACAACGGTCACATACAATACCTTTATAACGGATACGTTTGTATTTACCACAGTGACATTCATAGTCCTTAACAGGACCGAAGATACGCTCACAGAATAAACCATCACGCTCCGGCTTATAAGTACGGTAGTTGATTGTTTCTGGTTTTGTAACTTCACCACTTGAACGCTCCAAAATAGTTTCTGGAGAAGCTAAGCTAATCGTAATCGAAGTGAAATTACTCTTAATTTTATGATCTTTTTTATAAGACATACGTTGTATAACTTAAAGATGTATGTTATAAACCTAAGAGAAAATTGACATTTTCCCTTAGGTTTTTATTTACTTTATTAATCTAATGTGATATCTAAACCTAGACCACGTAACTCGTGTACCAATACGTTAAACGATTCTGGTACTGATGGCGTTGGTAGATTGTTTCCTTTTACGATAGCTTCGTAAGTTTTAGCACGTCCTACAACATCATCCGATTTTACAGTCAAGATTTCTTGAAGGATGTTAGATGCACCAAATGCCTCTAGTGCCCAAACCTCCATCTCACCAAAACGTTGACCACCAAATTGTGCTTTACCACCTAGAGGTTGTTGCGTAATTAATGAGTAAGGTCCGATAGAACGAGCGTGCATTTTGTCATCTACCATGTGTCCTAATTTCAACATATAGATTACTCCAACAGTCGTTGGTTGATCAAAACGATCTCCAGTCAAACCATTGTATAAATATGTACGTCCAGATTTAGGTAAACCAGCTTTTTCTACCCATTCTTCTACTTGGCCCATTTCTGCACCATCAAATATTGGAGTAGCAAACTTAACGCCTAATTTTTGACCAGCCCATCCAAGAACTGTTTCATAAATTTGACCTAAGTTCATACGAGAAGGTACACCTAGTGGGTTCAATACGATATCTACAGGAGTACCGTCTTCTAAGAAAGGCATATCTTCATCACGTACAATACGTGCTACAATACCTTTGTTACCGTGACGTCCAGCCATCTTATCACCTACCTTTAATTTACGTTTCTTAGCAACATAAACTTTAGCCATTTGAACGATACCGGATGGTAACTCATCTCCTACTGAAACTGCAAACTTATCACGTTTAAATGCTCCCAACTCTTCATTAAGCTTAATGTTGTAGTTATGAAGTGTAAGTTTGATCATCTCATTCTTATCTTCATCAGTAGTCCATCCAAACGGATTAATGTTTGCATAGTCTAAATCAGATAATATTTTTTGAGTGAATTTAGCACCCTTTGCTAATAAAAGCTCTTTATAAACATTATAGATACCTTGACTGGTTTTACCATTCACAATAGTAAATAATTTTTCAATCAAGCGATCTTTTAATATTTTAAGATTTCTCTCATGTGTTACCTCTAATTTCTCTAAAGCTTTTCTTTCGACTTCTTTAGACATTTTCTTAGCACGAGAGAATAATTTTGTATCGATAACTACACCTTTAATTGATGGTGGAGTTTTTAAAGATGCATCTTTAACGTCACCTGCTTTGTCTCCAAAGATAGCACGTAATAATTTCTCTTCTGGTGAAGGATCCGACTCACCCTTAGGTGTGATTTTACCGATTAAGATATCACCTTCTCCCACTTCAGCCCCCACACGTATGATACCATTCTCATCTAAGTCTTTAGTAGCTTCTTCAGAGACATTCGGAATATCAGCAGTCAATTCCTCTTCACCACGTTTAGTATCACGAACTTCTAATTCGAATTCTTCAATGTGTAAAGAAGTAAAAATATCTTGAGATACGACGCGTTCAGAAATTACAATCGCATCCTCAAAGTTGTATCCTTGCCATGGCATGAATGCTACTTTAAGATTACGACCTAATGCTAACTCGCCATCTTCAGTTGCATAACCTTCACACAAAACTTGTCCTTTAACAACTTTTTGTCCCTTCTTAACGATTGGTTTTAAGTTGATACAAGTATTTTGGTTGGTTTTCTTAAATTTAATTAAACGATATGTTTTGACATCATCATCAAAAGATACTAAACGATCGTCATCATTACGTTCGTAACGTATCTTGATCTCTTGAGCATCAACATATTCAACTACCCCAGCACCTTCAGCATTGATTAAGGTTCTTGAATCTGAAGCTACACGACCTTCTAATCCAGTTCCTACGATAGGAGCTTGAGGACGTAACAATGGAACAGCTTGACGTTGCATGTTAGATCCCATTAGGGCACGGTTAGCGTCATCATGTTCTAAGAAAGGAATCAACGATGCTGCAATAGACGTAATTTGGTTTGGCGAAACGTCCATATAATCCAATTTTTCTGGCTCGATAATAGGGAAGTCACCCTCATATCTAGCTTTCACTTTTGGATCTACGAAGTTACCATTATCATCATAGTAAGCATTTGCTTGCGCAATTGTTTTACCATCTTCATCTTCAGCAGATAAGTATACAACTGGTTCATCAACTACAACCTTACCATTAGAAATCTTACGGTATGGTGTTTCGATAAAACCTAAGTTGTTAATCTTAGCGTGAACAGATAGTGATGAAATTAAACCAATATTCGGACCTTCTGGAGTCTCAATCGTACATAGACGACCATAGTGAGTATAGTGAACGTCACGAACCTCAAAACCTGCACGCTCACGCGATAAACCACCTGGACCTAAAGCTGATAAACGACGCTTGTGAGTAATCTCAGCCAATGGATTCGTTTGATCCATAAATTGAGATAATTGATTTGTTCCAAAAAAGGAATTAATAACAGAAGATAATGTACGAGCATTAATTAAGTCGGTAGGTGTGAATACTTCGTTATCACGAATATTCATACGCTCACGAATAGTACGAGCCATACGTGCTAAACCTACTCCAAACTGAGCATATAATTGCTCTCCTACAGTACGTACACGACGGTTAGACAAGTGGTCAATATCATCAACCTCAGCTTTAGAATTAATCAAGTTGATTAAATACTTAACAAT
>CANRHE010000129.1 GCA_947630335.1 uncultured Sphingobacterium sp. | reverse complement strand
ATGAGCTTCTAATCGCATGGAGAAGCGTTGGTAAGCTACAGATAGAATTGCAAGACTTACGCAACAAATTGGGCTTATCTGCAACTGAATATAAAGCGATGGGCGATTTCAAGCGTAACGTTTTGGATTTGGCTTTAGCTCAATTGAATGAACATACAGATATTTCGGTGAAATACGAGCAACATAAAAAAGGGCGTATAATCTCAGGCTTCACTTTCCGCTTTAAAGTAAAGACTAAACCTCAGTCTGCGGAAGTGCGCGACACTAAAACAGGCGATCTATTTGTAAAACTATCAGATGCTCAGCGTTCTATGTTTGGCGCAAAGTTAGCGCGTGATGCTCGAGTACAAAGCGAATATTCTCAAAAGCTACCTTCAGAAAATTATGAGGTCTTTGGAAAGGCATTAGCTGACATGCTGTTAGATGAAAATCACTTTAAAACCTTTTTCCCACTTCTGGTCGAATATGGATACACACAACCAAAGGCTTAAACTAAGCTCGATACTTTATGGAATGGCTTTAGCCATTTCATAAAGTCGAGCCACTTTGCGCGAATTACATTTGATTTAGAATTGAGAAGAACAAAGCAAAGTATTAACTCTATTGGAATACTTCGTTTATATCTTTAATCGCATTTTTTGCGTCAGCATTCCCTTGTTCAGCCGATTTAACTAGCCATGACATAGCCTTAGCATAATCCTTTGTTATGCCTTTTCCTTGAAAATACATCATCCCTACATTCAATTGCGCTAGATCGTCACCTTGTTGAGCAGCATCTAAATAAAAATTGAATGCTTTTTTATGATCTGGCGGTACACCTAGACCTTTGGAATAGAAAACGCCTAAATTGTTCTTAGCATTTGCTAGCCCTTTATTAGCTGCTTTAGCGTACCAGGATAAAGCTTTTTTATAATCTTGAGGTACGCCCCATCCTTTTTCGTATAAAAGACCAAGTTTATATTGCGCTACTTCTTCGTCTTTCTCGGCTGCTTTAGCGTACCAGGATAAAGCTTTAGCATAGTCCTGTTGAACGCCTATACCATGCAGATTCATATCTCCAAGATTTAACAAGCTCGGTGCATATCCTTTCGCTGCTGCTTTTGAGTACCAAAATAATGCTTTTTCATAGTCTTTAGGAACTCCCCAACCTTCTTGATAAGCAGCCCCAACCGTGTTTTGTGCGATTACGTCCCCTTGATCTGCTGCCTTTTGGAGAAGTGGCAACGACTTACCAAACTCAGCATCCTTAAAATAGATCAGTCCTAAATCTAATTGAGCAGCAGCATCGTTACTATTCAGTATGTTTTCATACAAACCACCTGCATAGAGATTTGAGCAGCAAAGACAAATTGTGATTATTAAGTACTTCATAATTTTCGACTTCTTAATGTGAAACAGTTGCGCTGTTTGAGTTCGAATTTTCTGAACCTGTTGAGCCAGTTGAGTCGGTATTTTTCGATTTTTTCATCGAAGCAACTTCTACACTATCGACATATAGAGTGTATTTTTTAGAAGAAATCGTATTGTTTCCAAACCATGCAACACCGCTTTTCTGAGTGGAAATTCCGTTTCCAGAACCATAAACTGCATATTCTCCATCAACGGAAAACTCTACAGGGTTGGTACTTCCTGCAAAATTTAAGGTGTATTGAGGGGTATGAGCAGCATGTATAGAACTTAGTAAAATCTTTTCATAGTCTTTGCTATCGACAATTTCATTAATGATTTCATTAATTTTATTTTTTACTACGCGATCACTTTCCCAACTGGATACATCACTCAACCTAGTAATAACTTGGGTTTGTATAGCATTGGAAATTAAGGCCGTTTGATAGATTGATTGTGCAAAATCCACATTCGCATTATTAACATGTACTCCACCAACCCAACCACCAATAGGGGCTGTTGAATTAATCAGGAACGAACGCGCACAAAGATAATTAGTATCTTTAAGCGCAAGAATATTATTAATGGTTTGCACTTTAGTTTTTAAGTTACTCGTTAGCTCATGACTCTGAGCATACTCAGCTAGTTCTTGCTTATTTTTCAGCATCAAATCATACAATGAGTCATTCTTCGAACCTCGTACAAGGTTAAATTCCTTTCTGACTTCATCATTAAAATTGCAAGAATTTTCGTTAAAACTAAAAGGCATACTGAACTTAATATTCTGATCTTGTACCCAGTCTTTAGCTGCTTCATTTATCAACACGCTAACAGGCATTTCAATATTCATTGACTTGTGTTTTGCCTTAAAAAACTCCTTAGTCTTACTGATAATGGTGTTTGCACTTATAGAAGTATTTTCAGAGTTTCCTGTTGATGAAGAAACATTACTACCAGAACAACCGCCTAACACTAAAAGCACAGGTACAAGATACAATTTCATATTACTTGCTCTTTTTAGTTTCTAAAGTCACTGGATCAACAACAAACTCGCCAGTAGTAGCAGCCGGCTTGCTGCAAACTTTCTCATACTTAACTTGTGTTTTAGTTGGGTCAAAAAGCGTTTCAGTAGCGAATTCACCAGTGATAACTGGCACAGTTTTGCATTCTGCATAGGCATAGCTAACTGACAATAAAGCAATAGATAAAACACTTACTAACTTTTTCATTTACTTTTCCTCGTTTTCATAACCAGACATTTGATCTAATGATTTCTGCATTTCTGCCATACGTTTTTCATTTTCAGCATCAGCAAGTTTCTTTTTTGCTTCTAGCTCTTTAATTTCATGCTTCTTCGCGGAAATATCAGCGTCACTAGGGGCTTCGAGTTTTTCATTGTTAAGGAACTTGGCAAAATCCCTATCAAATTCAGCACTTTCTAACTCATGTTTTTGCTGATTAATTTCAATATTTCTTGTACTTCGTTCATTTGCTCCCAAGAAGATAAAAACAGCTAGCAGCCCTAGAGCTGCCATGCCTACGAGTGCTAAAGGATTCACGCATTACTCCATTCTTCATAAGATAAAAATTTGATCCTTTTACGGACGTTTTCATGTACAGCATAGTCTTTGCCATCAATTACAATCTTGTTGATCTTAGAGAATAGAATTTCTAGTCTTTTCGAAATGTTAGACGGACAGATATATAAGACTTCATCAACTGTTTTATCTAAAAACATTGAAGCGTAATTACTCAGAATTGCTTCATATCGTTTCGGTGTTTTAACAGTCCTTTCAATTTCAAAAGCTGTTCTTTTTTGATCTGGTGAAAGAGCGAGAGCATCAGGAACTTGCAACCAAGTTTTTTTATTTTTAGCTGCGATTTGGCGCATCTTTCTACCGCTTTTCCATTCGGTCCACCCTTTTTGAAGTCCAATAACTTTGACACGCTGGCCAGCAATAGAATGTGCAATAGTCGACGTAGCAATTTTCCCTGCTTCGTAATAATCAACGTGAAAATCATCAAGATCAGCAGCTAACAAAGCTCCAGTAGGAGTTAACCCCCAAATTGTTTGTTTACCTTTTTGAGCAAGCTCATATTCAATTTCATACAGTTTTACTAATTCTTCCTTTTCCATTGATTTCAGCGTTTTATACGCTGCAATCCTACTTACACTTAGCAAGCTGCTAATAATTTCGGATGTACTAAACGTTTCAGCAGCAAGAAACTCCAAAATCATTTGTCGCTTTTCAACGATACGTTTTTTCTGTTCTGCTTTATCGTGAATAAATTTTGATACGTCTGGCATGAGTACTATCCGAGTTCTTCAAAGTTGATTGCTGCATTATTGACGCTTTGCTTTTGTTCTTCATCTTTTTCTTGCTTAATTTTAGGTAGCAGATCAATTACTGGAAGCCTTACAGCATCAGGTGACTTAGTAGTAATCAATGGGCTGATATATGAGAATTGCGCTTTATTAATTCCAAAAACAACACCACATCCTTTCGGTAAGTTCAAAATCATGTTTTCATCAATAAAATACCGCTCACTTTGTCTTACTACTCTGTCACCATTAAAATGCTCTGTAAGACTTAAAGAACGTTCAATTCCTTTCGATTCATCATCAACCAAGATTTTTCCGCTTTTTCGTGCAAAGATTTCAGCAGTTTCTGGCATTTCAACCTTATAAACGACCTTGATTTTGCTGTTTTCAAATACTGCACCAACTACTGCTTGCGGCTCTAAATCTTTCGGGCAATCCATAAGATCAGCAATCGACTGGTGAGCCATAACGACATGTACGCCTTTATCCCTAGCAGCTCCTAATGCTTCTAAAGCAATTCGTGACAGGTGGTACTTCAATTCATCTAAAACAATACAAACTTGTCGTAAGCTTCCAGACATACGATCACGCGCTTCTGCAAGCTGAATCAATCGAACTAAAAGCATTTTTTGGATTCGAGTGACTTTTGTATTTCGCATTGAGCCAACGATATAAACAACACCACCGTTCTCAACGATATTTTTTAGAGATAAGCCTTTCTCAGCATTCACGGCTTTAACGTCTGCAAGTTCTCTGAATTTTCCTGCAAAGTTCTCAGCGGTTTTTTCTAAATATTTATGATGCTTAAACCATAAAGATTCGGCTGTACTGCCTTGCTCTATATTGTCTGCGATGAATGAAGCTGCTTTACGATCTGCAATTTTGTAAAAGTCTGATGCTTCTCCACGTTCTGAAAGCTCAAATCCTGCAAGTAAAAGTTCTTCGACTTCATCTCTGGTCGCATCTTCAAAAATATTGAATTGATACTCTGGCTTGGTCAGATCGACAAAGAAGTAAGGTGCATCGACTTCATCAGCAGCAGATTTCATTACATGAGGAAGCCATTCATCATTTTTCGGGTCAATAATAATTACGGCTTCATTTCGATTAACACATTGAGCAGCTATTGAGCCTAAAAAGACACCTTTACCTGATCCAGTCATTCCGCAAACTTGAATATGTGGAATTGTTGGTTCATTCCAATAAATTGGGGTGTTGTCTTTATCTAATCCAATAAAGAAAGCATCATCTTTAAAATACTTCTTAGGATCGAATCTTTCTTTTTGAACAGGTAAAAACTTTTCTATTTCTCGTACATCCGTTTTTTTATCTCTTTCTAGGTCAGATTTTTTAGTACTGGCTTTTAATACTTTCTCAACCACGTGCAAATACTTTCTTTCAGAATAAAAAGCGAGAATAAGACCTAAAAAAGCACCAACACCCCACCAAATTAAAGGCATTTTTGAGTTTAAAGGCGTTAAAAATATTAAAACTAGCCACGCTACAACGCTTAAGACTCCTAGCGCACTAAAACACGCAAACATTGAAGCTAAAAATTCCTTTTCTTTCTTAGAAAAAGCTAACCAAAAAAATGCTGAAAATCCAGATATAGCACCATATACAAGCGAATATTCAACAGCAGGAATCAATACGCTAATCAAAATATTATTAAAACTAATCATGTTAACTAATTAAGTTATCTATATAAGAGTCAAATATAGTGGTTTTTATTTCATCAAGCAAGTAAAAATGATGTGCTGAATCAGCGCGGATGTAATCAGATTTTGATCAATTGCAGGCATTGGATGCGGTGACAGTGCTGCGAAGCAGTTTGAGCGAAAGCGAAAAATCTTCGGAGTCCCAACGGAGAAGACACGGGGGGAGCCACAAGTGGCAAAACTGAGCTTGCCGAAGTTTTGAGTGAGTCCAAACGAACGACACGTAGTGGGGGGCTAGCCCACCACGTCAAGCGAGAGGAACGAACGCGCGACCACCCTCTTTCGGTTAAGCAAGTCGGTAAGTTCTGGGCGTAGAACAGAAGCTTATCACTTGTCAGAAAGGGGGTGGTCGCGCGCGTAGCGCGTGGCGTGGCTGACGGTATAGTGTAAAAATCGCGTCCAGCGATTTTAGCCAACACGTCCGCGAAAGCGGTTTGAAATCAATAGTTTACTATTGATTCAAAAGTGTAGCGTAGCGGTGGCGTTACACGGTTAATAGTTCACCTTAATAGTTAACATAACCAGATAACAATGTTTTTCTATATATGTTATCTATTTAAGATAACTATTTTTAATAAAATTAAGCTAAAAAACCATTAGCGAGTGTCTACGAGCGTCACAAAAAACTTTTGCTCCTTCCCCCCTCCGATTACAGTTTTTATCAGTCGGGCTAGACATGATTTTATAGAGCGTAGCGATCTGAGATATTTGTTTCTAGACCGAGCGTAGCGAGAATAAAAAAACTTCTGAGCGTAGCGAAGCCATAGTTGCTTTTGATTTTTGCGGTTTATGTCTTTCAATCTACTTATGCCAAAAACTGCCCCACGCTGTGAGCGTAGCGAACAGCAATAGAGTGGGAGCGTAGCGACCACATAGGGCAGTTTTCTTTTAGTTGGTTTGGGCTTTTAATTACTTTTAAGGCTTTTAAATGCTTTTAGCTCCTCTGAAATACAGATATAGCGCAGCTTTCAGCGTTTATAAATGGAGGTTTGGTCACCTATAAATGGAGGTTTGGTCACCTATAAATGGAGGTTTGGTCACCTATAAATGGAGGTTTGGTCACCTTAAAAGGAGTTGTTTATAAAATTCATTAAATGGAATTGTTTTTTTATTACCATTTGTATATATTAAACGTCATCAACTGCGGAGAAAAATAATGCCTAAGACCTTAAAAGGAAAAGAAAACATGTTAGTTGTGAAAGATAACGCACTGATTGGGGCAAGCTATAATTTAGATGTTGTTGAACAACGATTAATTTTGCTCGCTATTGTTGAAGCTAGAGAAAGCGGGAAAGGCATCAATGCGAATGATGCGCTTACTATTCACGCATCAAGCTATATGCAAAACTTTAATGTAGAGAAACATGCAGCTTATAAGGCACTAAAAGACGCATCAAAAGATCTTTTTGCTAGGCAGTTTAGCTATCAAGAGCTTTCAGCTAAGGGCAATGTGACGAGCATTACAAGTCGTTGGGTTTCCCAGATTGGATACACAGAAGATGAAGCAAGTGTTCAGCTAATCTTTTCTCCTGCTGTTGTACCGCTTATAACGCGCCTAGAAGAACGTTTTACTAGCTATGAGCTATCTCAGGTAGCAAAACTAGGTAGTAAGTATGCTATGCGCTTATATGAGCTTCTAATCGCATGGAGAAGCGTTGGTAAGCTACAGATAGAATTGCAAGACTTACGCAACAAATTGGGCTTA
>CANRHE010000128.1 GCA_947630335.1 uncultured Sphingobacterium sp. | reverse complement strand
AAATCCTTAGGTGAACCCACAAAATTAGCTCATGAACGCGGTAATTTTGCTAATACTGCTTATTATCATCTCGGTAAATTTAGTTTTGTTTCTCCAGGATGGTGGCCTGCAGTGAGTGACTCTAGTAAAGTTACAAAGCCCGCTGTAGCAGAAGATGTTTTTTATAAATGGGTAGATCAGAATGCTGTCCAAGGGGCTATATTACCATGGACGTCCGTAGTACATCCTAGTTTTCCTAATCAAGAAGTCGAAATAGGAGGGGTGGTAGATATTTATAGAAATAATCCTCCGATAGCGTTTCTAAATGAATCATCGAATGCTCATACTGATTTTGTGCAACGTTTGATTCAGGCAATGCCTGAGTTGGTTTTTCAACAACCTGTAGTAACCGCTTTAGGTGGAGATGTGTATAGAGTAGAGTTGGCGGTAACCAATGTAGGAATGATGCCTATTTATCCAGAAATAGCCGATCGCATCAGGCATAGTGCAAAGTTCAAAGCAGTATGTGAATTGCAGAAAGGGCAAGAGTTTCTAAACGGTAAACGTTTGCAGTTGTACCCATCGCTGTCATCTGGTCAATCACAAACTTTTTCATGGTTGATTAAAGGTAAAGGAACTGCTCTGATTAAAGCTGGCTGCCCTACCGCAGGAGAAGTTAATATTGAAGTAAAATTATAAGGATAGATTGATGAAAATTAAAAATATATTATTTGCATTACTGACGTCTGCTGTAGTACATGTGTCTTATGCTCAAAAAAAGACGGAGGCTATAGATATTCCTGGCTTGCGTGCTATTGGCTCGCCAGCTAATCCAAAAGTTCCGATGAACTGGAATCGTTATCATGATAATAAGCAAATTGAACAGTTTTGTGAAGATTTGCAAAAGGCTTATCCTCATTTGGTAAAATATGAGTCTATCGGAAAGTCATATGAAGGACGTGATATATTTGTGCTTACGGTATCTGATTTTACTAACGGAAATCCTGATCGTAAGCCCGCTATGTGGATTGATGGCAATATACATGCTAATGAACTTCAGGGATCTGAAATTTCAATGTATACCGCATGGTATTTGGCCGAAAATTATCATCAAGTTCCATTTATTAAAGAATTACTTCAAGATAAAGTATTTTATATAGCTCCTACTATCAATCCGGATTCGCGCGATTATTTTATATATGAGCCTAATACGATGCATTCTTCAAGAACAGGAAGACGACCTTTTGATAATGATGGCGATGGGTTGATTGCTGAGGATTTATACGATGATTTGGATGGGGATGGTCATATTGTCATGATGCGTCGTAAGTCTAAGACGGGTCGTTATAAGGTAGATCCAGAGAATCCAAATCGCATGATTATGGTAAAGCCAGGAGAAGTGGGAGAGTATGAGCTATTGGGTTTTGAGGGTATTGACAATGATGGTGACGGATTGGTTAATGAAGACATCACAGGTACGTATGATCCTAACCGGGATTGGGGATGGAATTGGCAGCCCAATTATGTTCAAAATGGTGCTCTGTATTACCCAGGTACATTGCCCGAGACTATGGCGGTTAAAGAATTCTTTTTTAATCATCCCAATATTGCAGGAGCACAATCGTACCATAACTATGGCGGGATGATATTACGAGGGCCAGGAGCCGCACAAGATGACAAATATTATTCTAGAAAAGATATACAAGTATATGACGCTATCGGTAAAGTAGGCGAAAAAATGCTACCTGGTTATGATTATATCGTTATTCATAAGGAGCTATACACGGTATTTGGAGGCGAAATAGACTTTATAGCTTTAGGTAGAGGGATTTTTACATTTTCTAATGAGTTGATGACAACCTATAAGTTGTTTAATGAAAAGTCTAATGGCGGTTTACGTCAGAGCGATGAATACTATGAGTTTGATAAACTACTTTTATTTGGAGATGCTTACGTGCCGTGGAAGGAATATGACCATCCACAGTTTGGGAAAATAGAAATTGGTGGAGCCAAGAAGAATTATACACGTAATCACCCTGGGTTCTTATTGCTTGAAGATGCCCATCGTAATGCCGCTTTTACGATCTATCATGCTTATCATATGCCCAAGCTAGAGTTTACCAGTGTGGAGACTAAGCCTCTACCAGGAGGTTTGACAGAGGTTGTGGCTACAGTATGGAATAGCAGAATTATTCCTACTCATTCTGACCATGATGTCAAAAATAAGGTCAATCGTCCAAATTATATCCGTTTGGAGGGCGCAGATGTTGTAGCGGGTATGCGCATATTAGATAAGGACTTTAACGTTACTTCAGAGCAGAAGTATAAGCCCCATCAGATTGAAGTACCTACAATAGAAGGGATGAGCGAGGTCAAAGTAAAATGGATTGTAAAAGGTAGTCTTAAGAATGCTAAAGTGATCGTTGATAGTGAAAAAGGGGGAGTCATTCAAAGAAACATAGGAGGATAATACTAAAAAAGGCCATTCGAATATAGAATGGCCTTTTAATTTTATTAACTTCCTTTTAACTGCTCGTCCAGTAGTTGGCGTTTCAATTTTTGCTCTGTTTCCATTGCTTTCTTTTTGTATGCCTGAAATTCATTTTGAACCTCATCGGCAGTTTTTTGATGCTCTACCGCATCTACTTTCGCTTTTCTAAAAGAAGCTAGGATAATAAATAATGCTAAAGCCAATACACCAATTATAATCCATACTAGACTATGGTAACTTCCTTTAGAAAAATTAATTCCTAGAAAATCTATACTGTCTTTTTTAGCAGTCTCTATGTTTAAAGCTGATTGTGTCGCTTGTAAGGAGTCTCGTAAAGAGGTTACTGTAGCTGCAGAAGAAGAGCTGTTCGATTTTAAGGAAGCAATCTCCTTGGTATATTTAGAAATTGAATCACTTACATTCTTTTGTATAATTTCTATATTAGATTTCCGTATTGCTTTGAAGTCAGCATCAATTCCTTTTGATTGTGCTAATAATACTTGAAACTGACTTTGTATATCTAGATTAGACTGCAGCTTTTGTTGCAAAGTTAATGATTGTGAAAAGCCATTAAAGGAAACTAATAGTATTATGGTCGATAAAAAAGATTTGCGCATGATTAGATATTAATTAATAGAATTTCATCTAAAATAATAAATTCATATTAATTATTACATAATAATAGCGGTAATATATTTTTAATCTTTAAGTGACGACCTGAAATTATGAAAAAAATTACCTGCCGATCTACTTCCTTTTTTACTAAGTTTTTGTGTTGTGTGTTATCGCATACCCTAGCCACACCAATATAGTGCCTATAATTAT
Source organism: uncultured Sphingobacterium sp. (assembly GCA_947630335.1). Classification (GTDB taxonomy): domain Bacteria; phylum Bacteroidota; class Bacteroidia; order Sphingobacteriales; family Sphingobacteriaceae; genus Sphingobacterium. The sequence continues at coordinate 3,883 of CANRHE010000128.1, read as the reverse complement.
ACTCGAGAAAATGTACAATAATGCTAATACAGTTTGATGATGTTCGAATAAAAAAAGAGACTCTTTGGAGAAGGTCGAAAATGTCGTGAAACCACCGCAGAATCCGGTTACTAATAGTAGATTCATCTGACTACTTAAATTAACTTTACCAACCAGCAGTCCGATAATCAAACAACCCATTAGGTTGGCTGCGAATGTTGCGAATGGGAAAGCATCATGCTCTAAGGGAGTTAATGATACGCTGATCAGGTGACGACAAATACTACCGATACCTCCACCTAAGAAAACTAATGCTATTTTGTTCATCGTTATTGTAATTATGTAACAGCTAAAATAGTTGTTTGATTGTTAAAAATGTCCTCCTGAAATAGTGTATCCTAATAGTACAGCAAGAATGCCAAATAGAGCGCTGCTGATGACGTAAAAGAAAGCTAGCTTGGTCTTATGCGTATCAAATAGTAAAAAAACTTCTTTAGAAAAACTGCTGAAAGTGGTAAAGCCCCCGCAGAAACCTGTCACTAGACAAGCGTCTAGATCAGTATTAGGTTGTAGAATGGCGACAAATATACCAATGATCAAGCATCCCAATATGTTTGCTGTGAATGTACCGAGAGGGAAATTACCTTTGTAATATTGTGGTGTATACTGTGCTATCAAATAACGACATACACTACCTAAGCCGCCACCTACTAATATATATAATAGTTGTATTTCCATCTCTTTTGTTTTTGTCAATCAGATTATATTAATGATATAAACAGCTGTACTCGTAAAATGTTTATTGAAATGAATACAAAAAAGGCTTTCTCTACTGGAGAGAAAGCCTAAATATAATAATGTAAAATTTGATTATTTTTTAATTTTTACAGGATACTCATTCATGATGCCTGCAATTACTTTTGGTAAACTATTAATAGCATCTTCGGGGTTGTTAACCTCGCTTGTACCTCTAGCTTGCCAAATGACTTGATTGGTCTTGCGGTCAATAGCTTCCAATATAATGTGGCCATAGCGCACGCGTTCACGACCTACTGGGATATTATTTGCATATACTCCATAGCCCCATCCCCATGGTCTATACCATCCCCACGGACCTCCATACCCAACATAATAATTGGCATATACTTCCTTGCTTTTGTTGTTTACGACAGCAATGAAGCGGAATAATAAGTCTGGGTCATTTTTAGAATACGTAAGTCCTCTCGCTTGTAGTTCTTCATTGGCCGTATTGAGAATATTAGTTCTCGCAATATTATTATTGTAATAATCTTTGGACAATGAATCTACAGGAGCAAGCCAAGCGTAGGTTTTGAACTGGGCAAAATCTGTATCTTGAACTCTCGTTGTATGAAATTTATAAGAAGAGCACGAAGCGAACAATAGCGCAATAATGCTGATCAAAAATAGGGTTGCTTTTCTCATAGTTTTACTATTTTTTTCTGTTTGACATGCTTATGTATTAAAGGTTTAATGATTTAAAAAATAAATTTTGAAACCAATGGCATCTGTCTTCCAAAACCAAATGCTTTACTACTTATTCTCAATGTTGGAGGAGCTTGGTAGCGTTTGAATTCGGCATTGTGTAGCAGTTTAGTGATTCGAGTAACAAGATCTTCATCAAAACCTAGAGATACAATTTCTGTTCCCGACTTTTCTTTTTCTATAAGAAGAAACAGTATAGCATCTAGAATTTCATATTCAGGTAGTGAATCGGAATCTTTTTGATCAGGTCTCAATTCAGCAGAAGGCGCTTTGATAATAGTATTAATCGGTATTATTTCTTTGTTTCGATTGATGTACTTGGCCAAGTCATATGCTTGCGTTTTATAGACATCACCAATTATACTTAGGGAACCAGCCATGTCTCCATAGAGTGTCCCATAGCCCACAGCAGCTTCACTTTTATTGGATGTATTCAACAGGATATATCCCAGTTTGTTGGATACTGCCATCAGTAGGGTGCCGCGAGTACGCGCTTGTATATTCTCTTCCGTTAAATTAGGTGCTAAGCCTTTGAATACGTCTTCCAAAACGTCATCAAATGCAGTAGCAATATCTTTGATGGGTAGGATTAAGTGTTTGCATTGTGTATTCTCGACCAAGTCCATAGCATCTTTAATAGAGTGGTCACTAGAATATATGGACGGCATGAGTACACATAGTACATTATCTGCGCCTAATGCTTCTACGGCCAGAGCTGCTACCACTGCAGAGTCTAGACCACCAGAAAGTCCTAGTACAGCTTTTTTGAAATTTGACTTTTGAAAGAAATCTTGAATGCCAAAGATTAATGCCTTATGAATCAATGCGATTTCATTGTCAGTATGTGTAATAGGTGATCCTAAGAAGTCCCCATTTTCTAGAGTGACATACTGCAGTTCTTCCGCAAATGCAGCCAGTTCGACGACCACTTCTCCTTTTTTGTTCATGACTAATGAACGGCCATCAAATATAATGTCCGTCTGCGCTCCCACTTGGTTCACATATACCAAAGGAATATGGTGTTGTCGTGCTTGTTCACTAAGGATATCAATTCGGTGTGGGTAGTGTGTATAAGCAAAAGGAGAGGCTGCAATATTAATGATCAACTCAGGCTGTTCATTCATTAATTTGTCTATACAATCCGTAGGATATGAGGCGTCTTGGTCATTCCATAAGTCTTCACAGATAGTGATAGCTACCTTTTTTCCTTTGATGAAAATACAATGTTTCTCATAAGCAGGTTCGAAATATCGTCTTTCATTAAAGATATCGTAGTCTGGAAGTAATGATTTGTATTGAAACTCTTGTATAGTGCCCTGAGAAAGTATAGCTGCTGCATTAAATAATTTTTTTCCTCGGTCTACATTATACGCAGGAGTGCCAATAATACAATCTATCGAATCACAGTGCTTAGCAATAGTATTTAGGGAGCTTTCGCAGGCCTCCAAAAAAGAGGCGTTAAACAGTAAATCCTTTGGAGGATATCCCCCAATAGCGAGTTCGGAGAAAATAATTAAGTCACAGTAGTTGCGCTTAGCATGCTGTATACTATCTATAATTTTGGCCTCGTTGTGCTCGAAATTGCTGATATGATAATTGAGTTGGGCTATTGCTATCTTCATAGGGATATCACTTTACATGGATTGTATGATTGGATTTTCTTCCTGTTGTTAACTTTTGAATCTCTCCATTTACAAAAATATTTCTTTTTTTTGATTATAACTATTACTTCTTAAAGGGTAGGTGTATTATCTTTTTTGAAATACAAATGTTCCAGCATAGGTACTGTCAATTTTTCTATTGCTATGTTCTATACATACAAATGCGATATGGACATGATACTTTTCATTATGACTACAGCCTAATAGGTTTAACTGTTCTTCTTTTTCGCATAGGGCATTTCCTAGTATGACCCCATCTATTGAATTCGTTGGGTTTTCGGGAATTAGAAGTAATAGAGATCGAAACTCCCAAGCTTCGAGTTCTTTAATTAGTGTTTTATCATAATTCCAAGTACATACCAATACGTTATTTTTTACTGTTAAGGCTATATCTGTTAATGGAGATTCCATTCCTTTGCAGAAACGTAAGTTGGTGTGATTAATAGATAAGTTGCCTTCTTCTGTACTTTCTACAGCATTTTTTAGATTGTATGACATCGCTGAGTTAAAAGCGGTCTGCGTTTCATTATAGTTATGAAATCCTTGTCTAATAAATGGGGTGATTCTACTAAGGAATTTTTGAACATGAGCGAACTTTCCTCGGTTTTTAGTTTCATTGATCGAGAGCTTTCTTCGCTTGTTTACTGTTGGTTTGGTACGTACGCATTCTATACCTTTCCATTTGTAATAAACTAATGGGCCAATGACTCCGTGAGTAGAACTCATAGGACCTCTTTCTG
>CANRHE010000127.1 GCA_947630335.1 uncultured Sphingobacterium sp. | reverse complement strand
TAGTCAACTAGGGCAAGCGGAAAGACCAAATAGCTAATAGATTATCAATTTGTAACAAACCTATTCCTTCAAATTTTGTTATGATTATGATTAAACCTCAATAAATTATTAGCAATGGGAAATAAAGAAAAGAAAAATTATGCCACCATGTATATTCTATTTGTAATTGCAGTCTTGTGGATTGTTTTTTTGACAATTGAAGCGAATGAATCATCATTGATGTATTATACAGGATGGATAATTACTATTTTCTGTATTGCTTGGTTTGCAATAGCAAGGATAAAAAGACAGAAGCTATATGACATCTACTTCACACTATTCTTGGCAATAGCCTATTCCGCTATTTTCTATATCACAAAATAGTAAATCATAGTTTTGTCAAAAGCGGGACTTTTATTTTTTATCTAGGGTGATTCGTACGTTTTCCGTATGTTTGCAATGCATTAGAATTAATCTAAAGAAGGCAATTTGACAGAACTACTATTACATATTATTGTACCTGTCGCTATATTCGGATTTATAGCGGTGTTCACGCTATTTGCTGTTTATGCTGAGCGAAAGATTGCCGGATTTGTTCAAGACCGATTAGGCCCGATGGAAACAGGCAAATATGGTCTTCTACAGACAATAGCGGACATACTCAAACTCCTACAAAAAGAATTAATAACACCCAAAGCAGCAGATTCCATTCTATTTGCTGCAGCTCCCATAGTAATTTTTGGAGCTGTTTTCCTAGGTTTTTCAGTAATCCCGTGGGCTCCAGATTTTCTCCCTGCCAACACTAATACAGGTTTATTTTTCATAATGGCTATTGTCTCCATAGATGCTATAGGTATATTAATGGCGGGCTGGGGGTCGAACAACAAATACTCTTTATTAGGGGCCATTCGTGCAATAGCACAGATGATATCTTATGAAATACCAGTAGGTTTATCATTGATTGCAGCAGTCATGATTACACAGACTTTAAATTTGAATGATATTGCATTTAATCAAGGTATTTTAACAAACGAACCTATCTATTTCTTAGGTTTATGGGATGTTAGTCAGGTAGGAGGCTTCTTAGCTTGGAATATTTTTCAAGCACCTCATCTAATTGTTGTATATGTAATATTTTTCATAGCTTCTCTAGCAGAGTGTAATAGAGCTCCATTCGATATTCCAGAGGCAGAGTCCGAACTAATTGGGGGTTTTCATACTGAATATGGAGGTATACGATTCGCTTTTATTTTCTTAGCAGAATATGCTATGATGTTTTTAGTAGCTATGTTAGGCGTTGTTATTTTTCTTGGAGGATGGAATACTCCATTACCAAATATTGGTTCTCTTCGTCTTGCTGAATGGACCACGGGGTTATTTTGGGGAATATTTTGGACTTTATCCAAATCATTATTTATAGTTGGGGTTCAAATGTGGATACGATGGACTTTACCTCGATTTAGAGCAGACCAATTAATGACTCTTTGTTGGAAAATAATGATTCCATTAGCTTTTATTTGTATGGGCATATCCGCTATATGGCGTATATTAGTAATGATATAAGGTGATATTTAAAACGACGATACAAGGATTTACTACAGCTGTAAAAGGTTTACTTTTAACAGTCAAGCATCTTTTTGGCGCAAGAAAATCGCGAGAAGAGCTTGATATACGTCGTGAGAATTATTTTGATAAACAAGATGGTGTAGTTACAGTACAATTTCCAAAAGACAGAATGCCTATTCCTGAGGTAGCTCGTTACCAATTGGATGTAGAAATAGACGACTGTATTGTCTGTGATCTTTGCGCAAAAGCCTGCCCTGTAGATTGTATCACTATTGAATCTGTAAAATCACCTGAAGCAATTGGCAAGACGTCCGACGGTTCGGTAAAGCGTCTATATGCAGCACAGTTTGATATTGACATGGCTAAATGCATGTATTGTGGATTATGTACAGTAGTATGCCCAACAGAATGTATTACTATGACTAATCAATATGATCGCAGTACTACAAAGTTAACAGACCTCATTTACGACTTTGCGGTAATGTCTGACGAAGAAATTGCACAAAGAAAAGCAGAGTGGACACGTTTTCAAGCAGATAAGGAGGCTGCAAAGATAAAATAAAGATGGAACAAATTCTTTTTTATGCCTTTGCACTCTTAGCTATTGGTTCGGCTCTCTTAGTTATAAATCTAAAAAATACTGCCAGAGCTTTATTTTTGTTTTTCATTACCCTTTTTGCAATGGCAGGTTTATTCTTATTTGCACTAGCAGATTTTGTAGCTATTGTACAAGTCATGGTTTATGTAGGCGGAGTATTGATACTCATGATATTTGCATTTATGCTTTCTAATAAAGAATTACTTACTGATCTTCAAAGTATATCAAGTCGCTTTATTGCCATTCCTAATTGGCAATCTATGCTAGTTACCCTTGGTTTTCTTGCCGTACTAATATACAGCATAGTAGAATGGAAAGATCAAACACCAGACTGGATAGTTAATAACATTAATACAAATAATATAATTGCGGCCACAGATAATAATATTGAGCAGTTAGGCATCAAGTTCATGACTCAATATATATTACCTTTTGAAATAATATCTATATTTCTACTCATGGCTTTAATTGGTGCAGCACATCTTTCTAGAAAGGAGGAAAACAGATGATTTCAATAACTCATTTTTTAATAGTAAGTGCTTGTATATTTTGCTGTGGACTATATGCTGTGCTCGCAAAGCGTAATGCAATAATGATATTGATAGGCATAGAATTGATGATTAATGCTGCTATTCTTAACTTTGTAGCCTTTGGACGTTATGACAAATCAAATTATGGCGGACAGATTTTCGCGCTTTTTGCCATTGTATTAGCGGCCGCTGCTGTTGCTGTTGGACTAGCTATCATTTTAGCCGTATACAGACATTATAAAACGATTAACCCCGATAACATAACAGATCTTCGCGATTAATGGGAGAACTTTTACACATATCGCCTATTTTAGCTAGCATCTTAGTGATGTTGTTACCCCTTTTTGCTTTTATTATCCAAGCAAGTCTAGGCGAGAAAGCAACATCGGGTAATATTTCGCTAATCGCTATACTTATTAGCTTTATCCTTTCAGCGACTATAGTGCTCCCTGGAATATGGAACAAACCACCCCAATATAACACTTACGATTGGTTTACTATTGGGACAAAAACATTCACAATCGGAATATTACTAAATAATTTGACCGTCTTAATGCAACTGGTGGTATGTCTCATTGCAGTACCTGTGCATATCTATTCAAGAGCCTATATGAAGGGAGATCCAGGAATAGCTCGTTATTGGACGTTTCTTAGTTTATTCTGTTTTGCTATGCTCGGACTAACGATTTCTAAGAATCTATTAATGTTATATATTTTTTGGGAGCTAGTTGGTTTTGCATCTTATCTACTTATTGGATTTTGGTACACTAGAGATGCTGCTACAGCAGCAAATAAAAAAGCTTTTATTATTAATAGAGTTGGTGATATCGGCTTTTTGATAGGTATTGCGTGTTTATATAGTCTATTTGGAACATTAGATATTATAGAAATATTAGGCGAAGGAGGACTTTTTAGTCAAGGAATAGTAGACCAGCAAAGTAGTTTAATGACCTTAGCTGGATTAGGTTTCTTTTTAGGTGCAATGGCCAAGTCTGCACAATTCCCTTTACACATCTGGCTACCAGATGCAATGGAGGGACCTACCTCTGTATCGTCACTAATACATGCAGCGACTATGGTGGCTGCAGGTGTCTTTTTATTAAGTACATTATTTCCATTGTTTAATGATACGGTTCTATTATTCATAGCTATTATTGGTACAATAACAGCATTAATGGCGGCGTACTTTGCTTTAGAACAACATGACATCAAAAAAGTATTGGCCTATTCGACAATATCTCAGCTTGGCTATATGATGGTCGCGATAGGAATAGGTGCTTGGGATGCAGCTATGTTTCATTTGACTACACATGCCTTTTTTAAATGTTTGTTATTCTTAGGTGCAGGTGCTGTCATTCATGAAATGAATACGATCAAAAAACATGATTGTCAAACTATAGACCCTCAAGATTTAAGGAATATGGGAGGTTTAAGGAAATATATGCCTAAAACTTTTATTTTGATGAGCATCGCTTCCTTTGCATTAGCAGGTTTTCCTCTTACATCAGGGTTTCTATCAAAAGATGCAATTATCATATCATCTTTTGAATGGGCAATACACCAAGGAGGTTTATACCATATTATCCCTATTGTTTTAGTTGTTGTGAGTATCTTGACAGCCTTCTATATTGGGCGTTTGATTTTCAAAACCTTTTTTGGTGAACTCCGAATAAATACAACAGCAAATAGCTTATTGCATGAAGCACCTAAAACTATGTTATGGCCTATGTTTTTCTTAGGAATAGGTTGTTTATTTTTCTGCTTTTCGCCTTCACCAATTTCTTATCACTTAGCACCAATATTGGATGGCTTTAGTGTTACATATTCATTTAGTGAAGTTCATAGTCTTCACATTATCATACCCGTAACGCTTACCCTCACTGCTTTAATTAGCTGGTGGATTGCTTACAGGTGGTACGTATTAGACCAGCATCCTGTACATAGTTACAATCTAGATATCGAACAAAACAGCAATCGTAAAGTAGCTGTATTTGACTTTATACCTTATCATTTAGCAAACTCATTGATTATTTTTAGTCGATGGAATTATCATTTTGACAAATATATTATAGATGGTTCCGTAAATGCAATAGTTAAATTCACTCTTCGTACCAGTCAAATTGCATCTTGGATAGATACATATATTGTAGACGCTATTGTTATAGGCATAAGTAATTTGAGTAAAAGAATAGCTAACTTTTCAGCTTGGTTTGATAAATATATTATCGATGGATTAGTGAATACCATTGCACAGACGACATATTATTTTGGCCATCTTTTACGATGGGTACAAAATGGGCGATTGCAAAACTATTTAGGTTTTGCGTTGACCATGGTTTTGATTGGAATTATTTATTTGATATTACGATAGTATGGGAGTACTCTCTTTCTTGATATTTTCTCCGCTAGTAGCTGCTGTTCTAATTGCAGTTTTACCTAGCTCTTTGCGTCAAAGTTATAAATATATAGCCCTAGTTTTTACCCTTATACAATTAATAGTATCAGGGTGGTTATATGGACAATTTGACAATACTGCCTCAGGCATTAATACAGCCGATGGATTTCAGTATGTTGAGCAGGTACCATGGATTCATCTGAGTTTAGGGAGTCTAGGACAGTTGGAGATAGATTACTTTTTAGGTATCGATGGAATATCTATGCCTTTATTAGTTTTAAGCGCATTTGTTATGCTTATGGCTATCGGAGCCTCTTGGAATATAGAAAAAAATCTAAAAGGATATTTTGCTTTGATTATGTTACTGAATATGGCTGTCATGGGCATATTTTGTGCTTTAGATTTTTTCCTTTTCTACATATTTTATGAGGTTATGTTACTTCCATTATACTTTCTAATAGGGATATGGGGTGGTGCAAATCGGGAATATGCAGCAATAAAGTTTTTCATTTACACTTTATTTGGCTCTGTTTTTATGCTTCTTGTGATTGTAGGTCTATACTTCTCAGTCATTAATCCAAATACTGGAGCACACACATTCAATATGCTGTACATGATGGACCCAAGCCATTATGTTGATGGGTCTTTCTTTGCATGGTTCAATAATTACAACGAGGTACTTGGTATACCAGCACGTTTACTAGGATTTATCGTATTATTTTTAGCTTTTGCAATAAAAGTACCTATCGTTCCTTTGCACACTTGGTTACCTGACGCCCATGTGGAGGCACCTACTCCGATTTCAATAATACTAGCTGGGATATTGTTAAAAATAGGGGGATATGGAATTGTACGTGTATGCGTTAGTATATTCCCTGATGCGGTTACATATAGTAATTGGTGGCTTGGTCTAATTGGCGTGGTTTCAATTTTATATGGTGCTTTTAATGCCTTAGCGCAAAAAGATTTAAAACGCATGATTGCCTACTCTTCGATTTCACATATGGGCTTTGTGGTATTAGGTATTGCTTCATTAACTGTCGAAGGTATTTCAGGAGCACTATTTCAAATGATTAGTCATGGTTTCTTATCCGCATCATTATTCTTCTTAGTAGGTGTATTATACGACCGTGTACATGATCGTAATATTTATAATTTCAGAGGACTGGCGAGTCTTATGCCTAAATTCACAGTATTCATTTCATTAGCATTTTTCGCTTCCTTAGGATTACCTGGCTTCTCCGCATTCATTGGAGAGGCTTTCGTAATTATTGGAGCATTCAACGCGGAGTCGGTAGGTTCAGGTCTACCTAGATGGATGGCTATAGCTGGATCAGTTGGTATATTATTAAGCGCTGCATATTTCCTTTGGACGCTGCAACGAATGTTCTTTGGACAAACTAGATTAAAAGGCGGAGAAGAATGGGCACTAGTATTAGAAAAAGATATTAACTGGAGAGAACGTATTGTTATAATCCCTGCTTTAGCATTAGCACTAATTTTGGGAGTAATGCCCTTTTTATTCTTCGACAAACTTAATAGCAGTGTAGTCCATTTAGTTTCCATAGTTTCACAATATCTATAAAGCTTAAGAATGTACGAGTTTCAACAAAATCTTCCTTCAATTTTAGATCAAATCATTGCATCTGTATCGGTATTGAAGCCAGAATTGGTTTTGATAATTGGTTTCTTAGCTGTTATTATTTCTACTTTATTTATAGATAAAGCATGGAAATACAGTTCTTTACTGATCACTATACTGACGATTATTTGCTCATTTATCTTCACCAATTACCAATTAGATACGCCATCACAAGGATTCTTTGGTATGATTTCAGTAGATAATTTATCTGTATATGCCCGTAGTATTCTATTAGTCTCTTTACTAGTTATCGTAATACTTACGCAGCAACATTTTCATACTAAAAAGTCCAGTCGAGACTTAGGAGATATGTACAGCATGATGCTAGCTTCAGTATTAGGGATGCATTTATTAACATTAACGACCAATTGGTTAATGACATTTATTGCTATTGAGACAGTATCTATTAGCTCTTACATTTTAGTAGGACTCTTCTCAGAAAGTAAAAAACAATCTGAAGCAGCTATGAAATACACCTTATTTGGTGCAGT
>CANRHE010000126.1 GCA_947630335.1 uncultured Sphingobacterium sp. | reverse complement strand
CAAATAGCCTTAACGGGCGCCTATTATATCCAAAGTCACTTGATAAAAAACGAAGGTGGCTCTCATGATCACTAATATCTTAGTATAAATAATTTACAAAAAAAAAGGTTTGTCTCATGGAGATCATTTCTTCTTTATTTAAGATTTTTTATGAGATAAAACTCAATATTTAGAAATGTAAAGTAAAAATAAATTATTAAATCCTAATTTAGGATGCAAAAAAAGGGGGCTGTCTTCAATTGTGAGACAGCCCCTTTTTGATATTTAAAAACAGAACCTCCTTTTTAAAAAAGAAATTCTAAAATTATGAATAATTATAACTCTAAAATTATAAATTCACTTCTTCTATTTAATTGATGATCTTCTATAGAACATGGAACACCATTAGAACACTCATTCACTAATTGGCTCTCTCCGTAACCTCTACCTGTTAAGCGCTCAGGATTTATACCCTGCTCGATTAACCATTTGATAGTAGATTTAACTCTACGATCTGATAATGCCATATTGTACTCATCATTTCCTCTAGAATCTGTATGAGAACGAACATCAATTTTCAAGGTTGGATATTCTTGCATTACTGCATAGATTTTCACTAACTCCTCTCGAGCATCAGGTCGAATATTACTCTTATCAAAATCAAAGTATATTGGATTTAAACCTAGAGTTTTAAATAAGTCATCTCCAACCTTTAACGGTATTTTACTTGTTTGTAAAGGAATCTCTACAGTAGCTAAACCACTTGTTGATGGAAGAGTTATTCTTACTTCATTGGTCTGATAATCTTCTTTTTTAGCTTTAACAAGAAGCTGCTCTCCACATTCAAAAATAGCATCTACCTTATAATATCCATTTTCATCACTTACTAAAGTATAAAGTACTTTTCCAGTTGAGTTTAAAATTGCAACTTCAGCAAATGGCAAAGGCTCTTGTGTATCTGCATCTACAATTCTACCATCTAATGTAATCTCACAAGCAAGCTCACTAAAGAAATAAATATTATCTCCACTTGTAGCTGCCGAGCGATTAGAACTTACAAAACCTTTTTTACCATCAACAGTATAAAGACCAAAATCATCCATACTTGAGTTAATTGGAGCACCAATATTTGCAATCTGGGTTACGTTTCCATCGTGACTTAATCGGCTGAAGAAAATATCTAAACCTCCTAAGCCAGGGTGTCCATCAGAGGCAAAAAACAAGATACCTTCTTTTGAAATAAAAGGAAAAGTCTCTCGACCTGGAGTATTAATTTTAGCTCCTAAATTTTCGGGTTCTGAGTAAGTACCATCCGCTAATATTTCTACTTTATAGATATCTGAAGCTCCAGCGCTTCCTTTTCTATCGGAAGAGAAATATAGCCATTTCTGATCTACACTTAAAGCTGGGTGAGCCGTGTTGAAGTTATCCGAGTTAAATGGCAACTCCTCTACTTTACCCCACTCTCCATCTTCTTGCTTTTCTACCTTATAGATTTTAAGTAAAGAATTCTTATTTTTATTTTGTCTTTTTTTTCCGTTTACATTAGAGTTATTACGGGTAAAATACATTGTATTTCCATCTTTTGTAAACACAGCAGTAGCATCGTTTACTCTAGAATCTAACTCACTTAAGTATACAACTGGCTCACTAAAGGTTCCGTCTTTTTCAATGGTAGTAGAAAATAAACTAGTAAAATTTTCATCTGTCCAACTATGTAGATCGGTAGATGTTTTATTTTGATTCTCTCTGGCAGAAGTGAAAACTAAATCATTACCGATTATAAATCCACCGTAATCCGAAAACTCAGAGTTCACACTAATAGCTTGAATCTCATAACGCTGATTATCTTGGGAGATTCGATCTAAATAATCTTTACTTTGCTCAAATAATTGTCCGCGATAATCCTCTTGTTCCATTTGAGCAAACAAGCTCATTATAGAATCTGCCTTAGAGTAATTTTGTACCGCCTTTAGAGTTTGAGCATAACGGTAGTAGTGCTCTGAAGAAATTGGAACATCTCCTTTTCCTTTGTAATCAGCTTCAAATAAATCAGTGTACCACTGATTTGCTTGATCTAACTTACCGTTAAAATAATAAGCATCTCCAAGTTTTTCTAAAACCTCTTGGTTTTTGTATCCTTTTTCGGTGATATGCTCATACATGCGAATAGCATCCACATAAGCTAAACGATCGTACCTTCCATCGGCTTTCTTATGAGTACTCACTTGGCTATACGCCCCTAGAGTTCCCATTAAAACCAATAAAGTCACAAAGTTTGCTTTGATTATATTTTTTATCATAACTAGAAGTCTTTAGAAGAATCTTGGAGCGTTAATCGATCCACGTCTGTTAAATAATTCGAAGCGCAATAAAATTTCGTGAGATCCTGAATTATAGTGTCTTAATTTAGTCGTTTCCGCGTCATAAGAATAACCTACAAATAGGTTTTCATTAATCTGGAATCCAGCTAAAGCGCTCACTGCTGCATCCCAACGGTAAGCTGCACCAAGGGTTACTTTTTCGACAATTAAAAAGTTTGCCGTTACATCCACTTGTAGTGGAGCTCCAGAGACTGCTTTTGCTAAAAAGGCAGGTTTGAACTGCAAATTATGACTTAAGTCAAATACATGTCCCCCCATTAAATAAAAATGAGGCTTTTGACGCATAGTAGTTAAATCATTATCATTGTAGCGATCGTTCTCTAAAAACATTGGCACAGATAATCCTAAATATGTACGCTCGGAATACAGGTATGCTCCGGCCCCAATATTTGGCGTAAATTTATTGTGAATATTACTTGCTGAAACAGGATCGTCTGGATGACGAATAGTTAATTTAGAATAATCTACATCTAATAAATTAGCTGTTCCTTTAATACCGAAAGCTAACTTATACTCATAAGAAAGATCAATAGCATAAGAAAGGTCAATAGCAATATTATTTTCATTCATTGCTCCTATCTTATCATTGATAAAGTTCACTCCTAATCCTAATCCAGATTCCCCTAAAGGAGTGTTTACCGCGAAACTTGCAGTTTTTGGAGCTCCTTCTAATCCTACCCATTGGGTTCTATATAATCCAACTGCTGTAAAAGTACCTCTGCTTCCAGCGTAAGCCGGGTTAATAGCAGAAGTATTATACATATATTGAGTATACTGTGGATCTTGTTGCCCTAAGGCGTTTTGGTAACATCCTAAAGCAAGGACTGTGATACCAAGATATTTTATAGTTTGAAAAATTTTCATCCGTTTGTTTTGTTTTAATGCGTCTCTAGATGCAGGTATCCTGCTTTTTTAACAGTGTGATCACCCTTGCTACCTTTGTATTGGTAAGTAAGAACATAGTAATAGGTTCCTGTTGGTAACATCTGACTCTTATCCACTGTTACTCTTCCTTCGGAATAACCTCTAAAAACATTTGCTGAACCATCTCCGTTTATATCGTAAGAATTAGTCTCATATACCTTTACTCCCCAACGGTTATAAATCTCTACGCGGTTGTCTGGAAACTTGTATAAGTTCTCAATCTCAAAGTAATCATTCTTATTGTCCCCATTTGGAGTAACTAAATTGTAGATTACAATATCTCCATCTAAAAGAAGTTCTTCCTTGATAGTAGCTAAAGTAAAGAAACCGTAACCCTTCACAGAAGAAGGAGTAGTAATTTCCTTATTTGCCAGATCCACGATTCCTCCTTCATCTACCCAAAGATCTTGAATAGCATCATAGCGAACAATACGCAAGTCTTTTTCTGGATCTTCTAGTAATTCCTTTGGAGTTGTTCTCTCATCCCAACTAAGGGTAAGTAGAATATCTTCTTTTTGGTTACTACCACCTTTTTCTATTAACCAATATTCATTGGTATCAATAAGCTTTATAGCTCCAGAAACGTGTGGGCGAGAATTAAAAAAAGCTTTATCTTCTAAGATGTAAGTTCCCTCATATGCATCACTAATACTCTTTGGAGCACTAATTCTTGCGTAGCGGTATAACCCTTTATCTCCTTTTGGATATTGAAAAGATTCTTGTCCTATTTTCTCTACCGTACCTTCTGCATGAGACTTATCCGTGGGCTTAATAGCCTTTGCACCCTGGTGAAAAGTCATTGACCCTTTTAGAGAATCAACTTGAATAATACCATCTACAAAATCGACAGATCCGTTGATATCCATTGAATTTTTCAAATCAAATGCCATCACTGGCGTAGGATTATTTAAAACTACATGGTAAAATTCAGATATACTTTCACCTGAAATTACTTGAGTGGCTTGATTTTGCTCATAAGGAGTAAAAATAGCTGTTGATGAGTTGGCATTTTTACTATGAGAATATAAATTATCATTATTGAAATCATGATAAAAATATACCGTTCCATCGTTTTTTACATTACCTGTAGCCGTGTTATCAAAAGGATAAATGGTAGACATCAAACCTCCATCGGCTACTGAAAAAGCTCCCTGATTAACCATTACTTTACCAGCAGCACCCTGTCCCATCATACTACTAATAGTAAAACATAAAAGCCCTTTTGTTATAATTATTCTTGATAATTGCATTTTGTTAGGTTTAATAGTTTTCACTAATTATTACTTTCTGTCTTTTTGCCGTTGACAATTATTTGACAGTCTTATTTGGTAACATTGGATTTGTGCGTACTGGTCCTGCTACTCTAAAATAATGATCCTCTACTTCCCCTCCTAAGGCAATACCAGTAGCGGATAGTAAACCCTCTTGATTATCTGCCATTCTAAGACGTACATAGTAAACCCCAGAGGTATTTCTACTAATAGGTATCTCCCAGGTTAAAGTAACAGATCCACCATTATTCTGAGCTACCTTTATTTCAGAGGCTTCAATACCCTCTTCAAATTTCCCATTTTGGTTAATGTCTATCCATCCTTTTATATATCTATTATTACCTTGGAGTATAGCATAAGGAATTTCTACAGAATAGGTGCCTTTAAATTCATGGAAAGAAATACGCTCAAAAGGCCAAGCGTCCTCTTCACTTAATCCAGCTAGACCAGTTTTATCATCTTGATCTGCGTATTCACTATGCATAAGGCCACTATCTCCATCAGGAAGTGTTGTACCCAGATAACTAAAACTACTTAAAACTAAAGTACCAGGAGTATAAGATGTTCTATTGACATCCACTGAAGCACCAACTGAGATACCATCATTTTCAGCCTGATAACTTTCTAAAAAATGCAATGCACTACCATAACTCTCAGGTGCATCTCCTCCGTCAATAACTGGAGGTAATAAACCTAAAGCTATTCCAGTAATACCGCCACCTTTAAGTCTTACATCAAATGTTACTTGTTCACCATTATCTTGATCATAAGCATCTTCATTGAAAGTTAAAAAAGATACAATTCCGCTAGTTATATCAGATTCGCCCTGTTCTGGATCAATGGTCGCCGTACCATACTGATTTACAGATATATTCAAAGATTGTTCTCCTGTAGTTGTAGTTCCTTTTTGCACATTATATGGAGCCTTTCCTTCGTGTGTTTTAACCTCTACCACCGTCCATCTTCCTCTTGCTTTAGCTTCTGCATCTTCATTTATATCCATTGACTCTCCATCGGCGAAAACAAGCCCAGATAAACGAATAGGTAGAATTGTATTATCATTTTCGTTGATGATTGCCGCCTTAGCAGTTACTTTAAATCTCACATTTGAAGCATTTCGAGCTATAGCTATTCCAGAAACTAACTTATTATCTTTATAAGTCCCTCCTATATTATATAAATTATCTAGAAAATCACCAACCCATTCACCGGGTATATAAGAGCGTAATAATTTTTGATGTCCACCTAGAAATCGTGATCTTGACACCCAATAATTGCTGCCATTTTTTATTTCAATTTCTATTTCAAGATTAGAAATATCAGCACGAATTTCTAAAAACAGACCAGAACCTAAATCTATTCTAGCACTTGAAGTAGTCCCATTTATAATTTCTTCCCCTTTTCTACCGTAAGTATCAGAACTAGAAAGTGCCCCCCAAGTAAGCCAAAGAATCTGCTCTTTATACAGTCCATCACCTCCTTGAGCATAAGCTGCAGTACTAACTGATCCAGGCTCAAGAATACTTAAATTATTTTGCGCAACCACGCTTTGTCCGATAAGACAAAGCGTAGCTAGTGCGCTATATATAAACTTTTTCATAGTAACCCTTATTTTACAACAAATACAATGTTCATAAATGAACCTACAGTAACATCTGCATCAGCTTTGATTGTGTAAGTTAAGTTTCCATCGGTAGTAAACGCAACATTTTCAAAAACTGTTGTATCATACCATGTAACATGGAAAGCTAAATTTTCTTTTGGTATTACTGGTAACTTACCAGCATCTCCTACAACATTATGTGAAACAACAGTTGGAATGCTTGAACCACCTCCAAATTGACTTTGGTAATTTGCATATAAATCAACTGTATACACACCTTGATTTTCCACTACATTTTGTACTAAAGCAACTTGACTAGGTATAGTTGGCATCATGATAGATGGCATATAGAAGAAATCTGTCTTCTTAGTCCAAACAACAGTATTTGGTTCATCTGCTCCATTACCTGGAACAGTTGTTAAAACCTCCCCTGGATTACCTGGGGTAATTTCTAATTGAACATCTGAGAAAGTACTCTCTTGTCCTCCAGCAACTGTAATTGTTGAAGAAGTTATATCTCCTTTTGCTAATTCAACTTTTACCTCAGGGAAGTTTACATCTAAAGATCCTGTTGTAGCATTTTTAGACAATCCTTCTCCTGCAACATCTTCATTCACTTTTTCAGCTGTTACAGATTCCTTTTGTAACATATCTGTGTTAACAGCATCATTTAAATCAATGATTCCCTCAACACCGTTTACTGTAGACGTAACTTTATTATAAGTAGCTTGATCTGCATTGTTATTTCCTAAAGTTAACGAATTGATTGTTCCAGCAACACTTGGTGTTTCCCATGTAGTTGTTGAGTTTCCTGCTCCATCTACTTTAGTAGTTAGAACTTGTCCATCACCTCCTGGAGTAATTTCTAATTTTACGTTAGAAAAAGTACTGTTCGATCCACCATCTACTGTAATTGATGAAGAGGTTACATTTCCTTTTGCTAATTCAGCAGTGTTTACATTTAGAATACCATTAGTATCCATATCTAAACCAACTCCTGCAATAGCTGCATCTACTTTTCCTGGTACTACAGAATTTGCTTGTAACATAT
>CANRHE010000125.1 GCA_947630335.1 uncultured Sphingobacterium sp. | reverse complement strand
AAAGCAGTTACGTTGGTTCTTAAACCTGCTCCTGAAAATCATTGGTTCAAATTCAGACGAATTGATCTTGAAGAACAGCCTATTATTCATGTAGATGCTGATAATGTCACTGATACTTCACGTGGAACAACCATTACAGAAAATGGAGCTTCAGTAAGTACTATTGAGCATTTAATGGCAGCTTTAGTAGGGTTGCAGGTTGATAATGTAATGATTGATATTGATGCTCCCGAAGTTCCAATTTTGGATGGAAGCTCTTCTGTTTTTGTTGAAAAGCTATTGGAAGTTGGGTTTGTTGAACAAGAGGCTGATAGAGATTATTATGAGATTAAAGAAAATATTCACTATGCAGAACCTGAGCGTAAGGTAGAGATCGTAGGTATGCCTCTTGATGGCTATCGTTTGACTTGTATGATTGATTTTAATTCGCCAGTATTGGGTAGTCAACATGCTTCAATTAGCCAGTTGTCTGAGTTTAAAAAAGAGATTTCGACATCAAGAACATTTTGTTTTTTGCATGAACTAGAGGCTTTGGTGAATAATAATCTCATTAAAGGTGGTGATTTGTCAAATGCAATTGTTATTGTCGATAAAGAGGTAGAAGAAGAAGAGCTCAATAAGTTACAAAGTCTATTTAATAAAAAAGTAACTGTAGCTGATGAAGGTATTTTAGATAATATTCAATTGCGTTATCAAAATGAGCCTGCAAGACACAAGCTTTTGGATATGATTGGTGATTTAGCATTAGTAGGTCGTCCATTAAAGGGCCATATTATGGCTGCTCGTCCTGGACATGCTGCAAATGTGGCCTTTGCAAAGCGTATTAAAAATCAAATTAAAAGAGATAAAAGTTCAAAAAAGTTAAATACATATGATATTCATGCTAAGCCTGTATACGATACGGTTCAGATTATGAATATTCTACCGCACCGTCAACCATTTTTGATGATTGACAAAGTGTTGGAGTTATCAGAAAATCATGTTGTAGGCTTAAAGAATGTTACTATGAATGAGGATTTGTTCATGGGACATTTTCCGGGGGCTCCAGTTTTTCCAGGTGTTTTGCAAATCGAGGCAATGGCACAAACGGGTGGTATCTTGGTATTGAATACTGTTCCTGATCCTGAAAATTGGTTAACATTATTTTTGAAAATAGAAAATGCCCGTTTTAAAAACCAAGTTCATCCAGGAGATACAATTATTTTTAGCTGTGAGTTACTGGAGCCAATTCGTCGCGGTATTGCTAGGATGAAAGGAATAGGAATGGTTGGTGAAAAGATAGTGAGTGAGGCAGAACTAATGGCTCAAATCGTAAAAGTGAAATAATTTTAAAGGATGATACAACCGTTATCATATATACATCCGGAAGCAAAAATTGCTGCCAATGTAGTCATCGAGCCTTTTACTACTATCCACAAGGATGTGGTTATTGGTGAAGGTACTTGGATAGGATCCAATGTAACAATCATGGATGGAGCCCGTATAGGAAAAAATTGTAAAATTTTTCCTGGTGCTGTAATTTCAGGAGAACCTCAAGATTTGAAATTTGAAGGAGAAGTTACCACAGCTGAAATTGGAGATAATACAACCATTAGAGAGTGTGTCACTATCAATAGAGGAACCAAAGATCGTTTTAGAACTGTCATTGGTAAGAATTGTCTTATACAGGCTTACAGTCATATTGCCCATGATTGTATAGTTGGCGATAATTGTATCTTTTCAAACTCTAGTACATTAGCAGGACATATCACGGTAGGTGATTATGTTGTTCTAGCTGGTATGGTCGCCGTACATCAATTTTGCCATATTGGATCCCATGCTTTTGTGACTGGTGGTACATTAGTTCGTAAAGATGTTCCTCCGTTTATTAAAGCAGCGAGAGAGCCTATTGCTTATGCGGGAGTTAATTCTGTTGGGTTAAGAAGAAGAGGCTACACCAATGAACAAATTACGGAAGTGCAAAATATTTATCGTGTTCTGTTTGTTCAAAATAGAAACTTAAGTAGAGCATTAGATCTTGTAGAGGCAGAATTTGAGCCTACCGAGTTGAGAGATGAAATTTTAACTTTTGTTAGAAATTCAAATCGTGGAGTTGTGCGAGGATTTAATCAAGGTAAGTCGAGTGTATAATATTAAAAAGGATAATTATTGAATATAACTTTACATAATACTGGGAGAAGGTTTAATCAGGAATGGATCTTTAGATCTATTGATTACTCCTTGTCCTCTGCTAATAAATACGCTGTTTTAGGACCTAATGGTTCGGGTAAATCTACTTTAATCAAAGTCTTACTTGGTCAATTGACACCTAGTGAGGGCCGAGTGGAGTATATTCATGAAAATGGCGAGATTCATGTTGACGATATTTATCAGTATGTAGCTATTGCTGCTCCATACATTGAACTTATTGAAGAGTTTAGTCTACAAGAGTTAGTAGATTTCCATTTCAAATTTAAAGGATTTCTCCCTGGGTTCGATAGAAAGCAGGTGATAGAATTTTTGAAGATGGAAAAGTTTACTAATAAGCAGATTAAGTATTTTTCTTCGGGTATGAAGCAACGGGTAAAATTGGTTTTGGCTTGTTGTGGAGATTCACCTATTTTATTCTTAGATGAACCTACCAGTAATATGGATGCCGAAGGAGAAAGGTGGTATTTGGACTTAATTGAAAAAACTTATTCAAAGGATCGTATGCTCATTATTGGATCTAATCAAGAAAAGGAGTACGATTTTTGTGATTATCAAATAAATATACTTGATTATAAATCATAATTTAACTATTAAAAAAGCAGTACAGTTTTTGTACTTTTGTAACATAAAAATTAAATAAAATAATGGCTAAAGCTTCAGAAGTAAAATCAGGAAACATCTTGCGCTTCAATGGTGAGCTAGTTTCTGTAGAGGAGTATATTCACCGTACACCTGGTAACCTACGCGCTTTTTATCAGGCAAGAATGCGTAATGTTAAAACTGGTAAGCTCGTAGAATATCGTTTTAGAGTGGACGAGTCAGTTGAAATTGCTCGCGTAGAAACAAATGATTATCAATACTTATATGAGGATGGTGATTACTTTGTAGTGATGGACAACAGCTCATATGAGCAATTCAATATTCCAAAATTTTTATTTGGTAGTTCAGCAAGATTCTTAAAAGAAGGCATGAATGTTGTTGTTGCTTTTGAAAGTGATGAGCCTATTATGGCCTCAGCTCCGAAGAGTGTAGAGCTTGAAATCACATACACAGAGCCTGCTGTAAAAGGTGATACTTCGACTAATGCTTTGAAAAAGGCTACAGTAGAGACTGGTGTTGAAATTAATGTTCCGCTTTTTATTAATCAAGGAGATAAAGTAAAAGTGGATACTACTACTGGTGACTATATGGAACGAGTAAAATAAGAAATTAGGTTTAGGTTGATTATTCGGTCTTGTAGCTCCTGCTGCAAGGCCGTTTTTTATTTATTGATTGTTTAATAGACTGTACTGATTTAAATATTGTTGTTAGATATCGCTTATATTTAGGATTATCAGTATGCATTGTTCTAATACCCAAATTTGTGTAGGTTTGAATATGACTAAAAGTGAATACCGTAAACTTTATAAAGAAAAACGCTCGAATATATCAGGTTGTGAAAAGAAGCGTATGGACCAAAATATTTGTACAAATCTACAGATGTTAAGTTGGGATGCGGTGAATTATGTACATGTATATTTACCTATTGAGAAATTCAATGAGCCAGATATATTGCCCTTTGTAGATTATTTAAGAGAATGCCATAAGAATATTAAGCTTGTTATCTCCAAAAGTAATTTTGAAAGTCATGCTATGGAGAATTATATTTGGGAGGATGATAGTGTGTTGCAGTTAAATAAATGGGGTATTTTAGAACCTACACAGGGTGAGTTGATTCATTCTAATTTAATTGATATTGTCTTGGTTCCTCTTTTGGTTGTTGACGAAAAAGGTAATCGTGTGGGGTACGGAAAAGGGTTTTACGATCGTTTTTTATCTGATTGTAGTGCTCAAATAAAAAAGATAGGGATTAGTTACTTTGAGCCTGTGACGGAGATTGATGATGTGGGGGAGTGGGATGTACCATTAGATTGTTTGGTTACCGGATATGGAATTTATAATTTCATAGATAAGGAAATAGAATAGATTTATCACTCCCTTGTCAGCGAATAAACAACAAACGCCATGAGAATTTTCATGGCGTTTGTTGTTAGATGTTATTTTATTTCTATTAGGCTTTTTTACCTACTTTATGGCCAGCAATTGCAAAATAGGCTATATATAAATATGCTGGTACTACAGCATATAAAAAGGCATATTGAAAGTCAATACCCATGGTGTCTTTTAGATATCCGTATATTAATGGCCAAATAGCACCACCTGCAATACCCATAATCATGATTGCAGATCCAGTTTTAGTAAATCTACCCAAACCTTTAATACCTAGTGGGAAAATAGCAGGCCACATCAAAGAGTTTGCTACACCTAATAACGCTATAAATATATATGAGGTAAGTCCCGAAGTGAAAGTCGCTCCAACTGTTAACGCTATACCTAAAATGGTACAAATTCTCAAAGCCTTTTGTTGAGATACGATCTTTGGTATAGTTGCTATACCAATGAAATATCCTACTAGCATACAGGTCAACGTAAATGCTGTTCCGTATTTCACAAAGAAAATAGGGAGACTAAGTTCTTTACCGTAAGTTCCAATAATATCACCAGCCATTACTTCTACAGCTACACAAAAGAAAATTGCTAGTGAGCCTAAGAAAAGATGAGGGAAATCAAAAATAGTTTTCTTTTTTGTTTCTTGAGTTGTGTTGGATATATCTAGTTCATCCTCTTTGTCAACATCAACAGGAGGCATTTTTGCCAACTTTATGATTATTGCAAATAATACGACTACTACTGCTAATATGATGTATAAAGTATCAACTCGATTTAATAATATTTTTAACAATGCATCATGTTCTGGTCCAGGAGGAAGGGATTGAATTTTAGCAGAAATCTCCTCAGAGCCTTTCAGTAAGTAACTTCCTAGTATAAAAGGAACAATGATACCCGCACCTTTATTGAATACACCAGCAATAGAAATTCGTTGTGCAGCACTCTCGATAGGACCAATAATACTTAAGTAAGGATTTACAGCAGTTTGTAATAATGCCATAGCAGATCCTTGAACAAATATTCCCAATAGGAATAGTTGATAACTTCCTAAATGTGCTGCTGGAATAAAAATCAATGATCCTAATGCTAATAATACTAAGCTTAGTACTAGTCCATTATCGAAACCTGTTTTATTAATAATCCAAGAGCTTGGTAAGGCTAGAAAGAAGTAGGCGATATAGGACGCAAATAGAATAAAAAAGGCTTGTAAATCAGATTGTAAACTAAAAGCGAGCTTAACAAAGGGAATTAATGCTCCGTTGGCCCATGTAAAAAAGCCTAGGATGAAAAATAAAAGACAACATATGGCCATTGGTAGAAAGGCTGTCTTTTGAGTGGTCGTTTGTGAAGACATAATTTATTTTAATATTTTTTATGTTAAGGTTGAAACTAAAAAGTTCGATTTGAAAATATCGACTGTAGGTTTAGAGTTTCTAAATGCAAGACTACCAAAATTAATTGTATTTGAAAAGAGGATTTCGTAAAAGAATGATGATGTTGTTGTAATATTTTTAAAATGATTCCAGAATAATTGATGTTTGATGTTGTTATCAATCTTTTGGAGGGATAAATTGAAAAATTATTTATTATTAATAATAACCACTGTCAAACATGATATACAGATTAGATCTAAAAACTTAGTCATATTCTTATTTCATGATTTTTTCTTGTAAATTATATTATTATTTATTGTTTTACCTCTTCATAACTTATATTACTTTTAAGAGTAATTCTAAAAATAGTTCCTTTTCCCAATTCAGACTCTTTTACAGCTATGCTTCCTTGATGGTATTCAATCATTCTTTTTGTTAGGCTTAATCCTAGCCCCCATCCTCTTTTTCGCGTAGTGTATCCTGGTTGGAATATTTTTTCAAAATTAGAACGAGCTATACCTTTTCCTGTGTCAGCTATATCTATAATTATTTCTTCTTTGGGAAGATTCTCCTGTACTGTAACTGTTATTACTCCCTCGGATTCTATTGCGTTTACAGCGTTTTTCAACAGATTTTCTATTATCCAGTCAAAGAGCTGTACATTGATCATAGCTTCTGCGTCTTGATCTCCTGCTATCTCGAATGATATTCTATCACTTGTTCTAATTTTAAAATAGTTTATATAATCCTGTAGTACTTTATAGATATTATGATTGGTTAATGAAGGGATTGATCCGATCTTTGAAAAACGATCTGCTACTATTTCTAATCTTTGTACATCTCTTTCCATTTCATTGATTGTATCGTCATCTTCTGCTTCAAACTTGAACTTAATCAGCTCTATCCATCCCATTAAAGATGATATAGGTGTTCCTAGTTGATGTGCAGCCTCTTTTGCCATGCCTACCCATACCAGATTCTGTTCTGATTTACGTATAGAGTTAAATATGGTATAAGCAATTATTAAGAATAAAGCGATAAGAGCAAGTTGGATATACGGAAATACTCTTAGTTGGCGTAGTGCATCTGATTCGTGGTAGTATACGTACCACTTACCCTCTGATTCAAGATTAAGTATAATTGGCTGATGCTGTTTTTGCATAGCATCCAGTTCTTTCTTGAAATATTGCGGGTCATACTCCAATGAGCTTGTAGTAATATCAGTAGGTTTTATATTTGTTTTTGTAGAGTCAAGGTCTCTCCAGAAAATAATATTCTGATTCTCATCAGTAATGATGGCCGGTAAGGTTAAGCTATCTCTAACTTGGTATACAAAGCTGATAAATTGGTCGTCCATATCTGGGACAGTCATAATGCTACTTGTACTTAAAGCCCATACCTGCGCTTTTGTTCGTTCGGATGCCGATAGGCTCTTCACTAAGTAGTTTGTGTATAAAAGAGAGGCTATTCCAATTGTCATTGCGAATAGTAAGAGAATGATTTTCCATTTTTGTTTATTGTATAGATATGGGGTCATATTAATTTTAATACTATATACTGCAAATTAAGTATAATTCTACACAATAATTGTCTTGGATATACAATAGTATAGATTGATAACAGTATTTTTATGATAAATAATGTAAATTTGTCTTTATGAGTTCGCAAAAGAAAGTTAGGGTGCGATTTGCACCTAGTCCAACAGGAGG
>CANRHE010000124.1 GCA_947630335.1 uncultured Sphingobacterium sp. | reverse complement strand
TTATTCCTTTTTTAACAAGGAAGTAAGTATTACCGAAGGATGGCTCGTAACAAATGCAAACTTTACAAGTGACTCCATAAAATTTTCGGAGTACCACAAAATGAATTTGTTATCATGGGATTATCCTCACGGAAATAATCTTAAAAGTAGAGTAGATACTATGGCTCAATATCCAATTACTTGTCTTACTTCATTATCAAATGATGAAAAATCAAAATTACTCAAAGGCCATTTTATCCTTGTTAAAGATATTGTTCGTCACCCAAATTGTTTACAGCAACTAGCAATTGATAAGATTACGATAGAAAAAATAATAGAAGAAGCAGAAGAATTAATAACCCTACCTACCAACAATTAATTATTTCATTATTGGAAATTAGCTAACCATCTGGGAAGTGCAAACTCCTTTAATAAATGCGCCAAGACATAATTACTATAATTGCTTTTAGTAATCCAACAGACTTCCTCAATTTCACAAAAATGGGCTGGTAACGTATCTAAAGTAGATTTAAGCAAAAATATGTTACCTTCTACTATAGTATCTTTTTCATTTACAGCATCTGTTTCATGCGTACCTAAGAAAGTGAAATCTGTTGAAGAAAATTGAAGTTCTAGCTCCTCGTGCAGTTCTCTTATCAGCGTATCTATAAGCTTTTCGTCACCTTCGATTTTTCCACCTGGTAACATATAGAACTTTGAATGCTTCTTGCGGACAACTAGCATATCTTGGTTTTCATTTAACAAAATTGCAGAAGCTATTCGAATTGTTTTTTTCATTTCTAAAACTAAAAAAATATTATTCAGCTTAAAAAGTCTGCATTAGAGCATCTCATAAACTAAATAATATTCTTGTTGATGATTAAACTAAATTATCGACAAATAATAATCAAGGGCTAACTGAATGTCATCTTCATTAACATAAATATTAAATTTACAGTCACCAATAGCCGCTAATAGTGCAAAACCGATTTGGTTACTTTCATTTTTCTTATCATTTTTCATCAATTCTAGAAACGCACTATATTGATCCTTAGAATAATGATAAGGAGCGTATATGTTTAGGAAAGTGGTTGAGATATCCTTAAGGTCAGACTCTGAAAGGCCTAAATATTTGTGTGACAACCAAGCTTCACAAATCATTCCAATTCCTATAGCTTCTCCATGTAGCAGAGGATTCTTATCATTATATAGAGAATATCCTTCAATAGCATGACCTATTGTATGTCCAAAATTAAGGATTTTACGTAAGCCCTTTTCAAGGGGGTCTTGTGTAATTACATTATTTTTAATTTCGACAGATCTATGGATTATAGCTATATCAATAGCATTTAAATCTATTCTTTTACATTCTTCATACAGCTTTTTATCCTGTATAAGTCCATGCTTAATCACCTCTGCAAAACCAGATGCTATTTGACGGTGATCTAACGTTTTCAAAAATTGAGTACTGATGAAAACAGCTTGAGGCTGTGTAAATGTACCAACTATATTTTTTACATTATCTAAGTCAATCCCTGTTTTTCCACCTACAGATGCATCTACCTGAGACAACAATGTCGTAGGGATATGAATAAAATCAATACCTCTTTTAAAAGTTGAAGCTGCAAATCCCCCCATATCAGTTACAACACCACCACCAAGATTAATCATCAAGGCCTTACGATCTGCTCCAAAGTCAAGCATGGTTTTCCAAACACCAATACAATAATCAATATTCTTATTTTCTTCACCAGGATCTACCTCAATAATATCATAATTAGTGATATTTGGCATAGCTGCTTGCAGTACAGGCAAACAATTATCATTTGTATTGATATCAACCAATACCAAAATATGCGAATAATCTCGCGCTGCTATAAATGGCTCTAAAGAAGCTAAATCTTCCTCAAAGTAAACTTGATAACCTAAACTATCTATTGATTGCATATGTTCTGTAATTATGATCTTGTAAATATAGATAATTTACAAGACTTGTACTTTCATTCCTTCGAATTCAACAACATCTCCCTTTCTTACTTTCAGTCTCTTTCTAAAGTCTACTTCACCATTATACTTTACAAGACCTTCCTCCACTACGCGCTGTGCCATACCACCGTGCTCAACCCAATTCATTGCTTTCAATAACTGAATAAGTGGGATAAATTCTGTTTCTATTGTAAATGTTTGCATAAACAAAAATACACCAAAAATATACTAATAATGTCCAATTATGTATTTTTTGTACAAAATAAATTTATTAACTGTATTTTTACTAAGTAATTTATCATAGAATGACAACTCCAAATACAACACTTAATTTTGACAATACGGAAATTGCTTTTCGCAATAAAAGTGACAAAGATCTAGAAAGAGCTTATTGGTTATTTAAAATGGTAGCTTCTAGTAGTCTAATAAAAATAGGTACTCCAATCACTAATTTTGCATTAAGTGCAGGTTTACCGATTCAAGGTATTATTAGAAATACTATTTACAAACAATTTTGTGGAGGTGAGTCTATACAAGGATGTGCACAAGCAATTGCTGACTTGGGCAAAGGCAACGTTACTACTATTTTAGACTACTCTGTAGAGGGAGAAGAATCCGAAGAAAGCTTTGATGCTTGTTGTGAGGAAGTTCTTAAATCAGTGGAGTATGCAAAAGTTAATAAATTAATATCATTTTGCGTATTTAAACCAACTGGAATTGGTCGTTTTGATTTATTAGCGAAAATAGATGCTAAAGAAGAATTAAGCCCAACCGAAAAAGAGGAATTCGCACGTATATTAGATCGCTCAGATCGCATCTGTAAAGCATGCCATGATAGTGGAATTCCCGTCTTAATTGATGCAGAACATTCTTGGATTCAAGATACAATAGACGATATAGCCCGTATTATGATGGAAAAATATAATACAGAGAAGCCTATTGTGTATAACACATATCAATTATATAGACACGATAAACTAGCTTCATTAAAAGCAGATTTAGCCTATGCAAATGTTCAAGGTTTTTATTTAGGTGCCAAGATTGTTCGTGGTGCTTACATGGAGATTGAACGGGAACGTGCTCAAGAAAAAGGATATGCATCCCCTATTCAACCTAATAAAGAAGCTTCGGATCGTGATTATAATGACGCTATTATTTATTGTTTAGACAATATCACTAAAATAGGTCTAATGGCAGGAAGTCACAATGACCAAAGCTGTTTATTATTAGCTACAGAAATGGATAAACGTGGTATACCGCACAATCATCCTCATGTTTTCTTTGCACAATTGTTAGGAATGTCTGATAACCTATCTTTCAACCTCGGTGCAGCGAATTATAATGTCGCAAAATACATGCCTTATGGACCAGTAAAATCAGTTATGCCTTATCTATTCAGAAGAGCGCAAGAAAATACATCTGCTGCTGGTCAGACGGGGAGAGAACTTAGTTTGATTATAAAAGAAAAGCAAAGAAGAAAGTCTTTGAAATAATAAATAAAAAAGTTGTAACATAGTTTTACACCTTTTTTATTTATTTTTGTGTAGTATGATGACCTTTGAAGATCGTATTAAATACGATAAGCTAGTAAAAATAGCAGAACCTTATGAAGCCCTTCTCTTCGATGTAGACGGAACATTAGCGGATAACATAAAAGCCCATAAAGCAGCTTATGTAGCTACTGCTTTGGAATATGGAATTGACTTAGATGATAGTTTAATTGACGAAACTGCTGGTTGGCCAACAATAGCTGTGGCAGAAGAAATATCTAAGAGATATCAAAAAATATTTGATATTAACGTATTTTCAAAACGTAAATCAGCCATTTTTATTGAACGTTTTATCCAATCCACCGAAGCCATCGCCTACGTCAAACAAATCTTACTTGACAACGTAGGGATTAAAAAAATTGGAATTGTTTCTGGAGGTAGTCGTAGTACTTTAAATATTACGTTAGAAGTTATAGGTGTTAATGGCCATTACGAAACTTTGGTATGTGCTGGCGATACCGAAGAAGGAAAACCTTCCCCTCAACCATTTTTACTCGCAGCCAATAATCTAGAAATAGATCCGCAACACTGCTTAGTATTTGAAGATGGTAATCCCGGAGTACAGGGTGCAATAGCAGCTGGTATGGGTTGGGTAAGAATAGATCAATTAGATTAAAAAAATAGATTAGAAGGTCGTCATTATGCGAACACCTCCATTATTATAGTTCATATCAGACCTTCTAAATTCTCCCACAGGAATCTTAAAATAAGGTTCTAATGCTACACCAAATTTTGAATTAATTTTCACTTTTTTACCAATAGACAAGTTGACAAAACCATTATAACCATTTGTATTTACATTCTTTTCAGAAGATTTCACCGTCTTTGTTACTACCTTCATAGCTTTAGCAGCTTCTTTCTCAGAATTGGGAAAACCGTGCTTAAAGGTTACCATATCAATATTCTCAACATACTGTGCATTTCTCTCTTGATTTATAATAGTTGAATAAGAAATACCTGCAGCTGCATAAAAAGATTTTGAAAGATTATACTTCATCTCTAAAGGTATTTCAATCGACTCTACAAAACCTGAAACTGCATTAATGTTAGGTAAAGACATCTTCGACAGTTGGCTAGAAGAAGTTTGTAGAAAGCTTGCACTTGGATCATTATATGATAATGGTACATTCACAGTTTCTACACTAGCTGGAGACAACGGATTTTTTAAGACTCCAACTTCATATGTATTGTAAGATGCTCCAGTCCTTATACTAATACGCTTATTTATATTATACGCTACTGTAAGACCTGCACCGACCTTTAAGTTATCAGAAGTAGAATTAGGAGCTACAAATAACCCTAAAGAAAACTTATCGCTATATTTAAATGACTTTGGCGAAATATTATTATCCAGAGAGTGATGGGTAATACTCGAGTGACTCATCAGACTATTAGAAGTAGTCGAATTATTTACTATAGTCGAAGAATTCTCCAACAAAGATTTTTTAGAAAGAGTGCTATTCTCAGTAAGATTAAATTTTACAGGTACTGGGATTTCTCCTAAATTAGAATGTACCAAGAAAGTAGGATCTAGATTTATCGTAGCATATTCTAATTCAGCTAAGGATATAGTTTCTTTTTGTATTTTTTTATTATTTCGTCTAACACCATCAATATCAACATATACAGGTAATTCTTCCACCAATTGATCAAGTTCTCCTATTGGTTTAACTTCTTCTGATTCTGTATTAATTTTTGGTTTTAAATCTGAATACACTTTATTCTCTTGATATATATTGATATTATCATTAATCGATTTCTTAATCATAACATATCCAACAAAGCCAGCAACTACCAGACCGGCTGCAATTAAGGCAGCTCTTTTCCAAATATGTTTTATAGGAGTTGAAACGGTCTTAATCTCAAATTCCTTGAATCGTTCCCATGCACCTTCCTTATAAGGCAGATCATGTTGTGCCTTTAGTCGATTTACTATTTCTTCTATTAATTCTTTATCTTTTTTCATTCTATTTTCAAACTAAGAATGATTAATATTAATTTCATTATCGAACTGAGCTGTATATAATTTTCTCAATTTAGCCTTTGCTCGAGTCAAATAGGTACGCGATGTACTTACAGGAATATTTAACATTTCACCTATTTCTTCATGTGAATAACCGTCAATTTCATAAAGATTAAATATAGACTTCTGAATAGTAGGCAAATCATTAAGTAAATTTAAAATATCATTTTCCTCTAGTGTAGTCGCAACAGTAACAGTATGTTTTTTTAAATCGGCCTCATTAAGGTCATCTATGGCGACCGTATCTTTTTTTGTACGTAATTTATCTATTGAAGTGTTAGCAGTAATTCTTCCCATCCATGACTTCAACATTTTTTCAGCAATAGTTTCATCTTTGTCAAAACAGAATTCTGGTAACTTGCGAAAAATCTTAATAAAACTTTCATTAACAATATCTTCAGCTTCCATCTCATCTTTGACATACCGTAAAGCTATTGCCATTAAATAACCATAGAATTTTTTATAAATAAAAGACTTACTTCTTTCACTATTGGACACGAAACATTCTTCCAGCGCTAATGGTAGCGTTAGTGGTAGCTTTCCTCTAAAGTATTTTGGTAATATCCTCACAGAAATCGTCCCGATAATTTAGCAGTTTTAATTCAAGTAAAGCCTATACAAATACCATCTATCCAATTTATATGCCGAATTTCTGTCAAACATATTATTTACTTGATTTTAACGAGTAAACTCTATAAATCGCTACACCGTATTGTAAATACAAGCATTAAAAATAATTACATAAATCATATTGCTTGGGACTCACAAATAATATGAATAAATTTAAGAAAAAAAACATTATGAAGAGTATATTGATTCCAACAGATTTTTCAGAAGCAGCCGATAATGCTTATTTATATGCACTACATTTAGCAAATCATCTAGGTTTGAAGGTCTTTGTCTTATATGTTTATATGCCACCTATACTATCTGCTACTCATGGAGGCCAGCCAGACATTCTTCAAAATATATACGATGAGATTGAACTGTCTAAATTTGATACATACAAAAAAAATGTCCAAAAACTTAGATCCCTTGCTGAACAACATAATTTAAATTCTGATAATATTATTTTCCTATTTGAAGATGGCTCACTAGTACAGACTATCAAGAAGATCGTTGAGACAGAAGACATATATGCATTAGTAATGGGTACAACTGGCGCTACAGGGATTTCTAAAGCCATGATAGGTTCTAACACAGTAGATGTGATCAAAAATGTCAATAAACCTGTATTAGCTATTCCAGTAGATGCAAAATTCAAGCCAATTGAAAAAGTAGCTTTTACGACATTATATAGAGAAAAGGACAAGAAAGCAATAGACGAAATTATGCAGATTGGCGACAAACTTAAGTTTGATACCTATTGTGTACATGTTATTGACAATGTAGACTACACTAATGATGTAGTTATGAAGGCTGAAGAGTGGTCAAAAGATTTTAATTGCTCACAATTACAATTTACATTTTTAGAAAAAAATGGAACAGTAGAAAACACAATAAATGATTTCTTGCGGGATAACAACATTGATGTCTTAGCTATTGTAAAGCGTAACCGTAGTTTTTTCGATAGGTTATTAAATTCTAGCTTGAGTCACCAATTTGTATTTCATTCTCATATTCCAACTTGGGTATTTCACGAGGAAAAGTAAAAATCAGGGAATTGACTAGTCCTGAAAAATAGATACAAGTTTTCAGTGATTAAAAATACATAAAATTATACAGTAGTAGCCAGTGG
>CANRHE010000123.1 GCA_947630335.1 uncultured Sphingobacterium sp. | reverse complement strand
GTTTTTCATATCGAAGAAGATGCTTATGAGACCCTGAGAAGTTACATGATTGATATCAAACGCCATTTTAGTCAATCGGCTGATAGTGGAGAGATTTTGTTGGATATCGAAAATAGAATTGCCGAAATGTTCATGGAGCGTATCCAACAAGGCAAGAAAGAAGTAATCAATAAGCAAGATGTGGAAGAGGTGATTCATCAAATGGGTCGCGTCAGTGACTTTGAAGAGGTAGACGAATTTGAGGATAGATCGTCTACGTATGAAGAGTACAGTACGTACTCCTTATCGGAAAAGAAGCTTTTACGTAGTGCTGATGATGTAGTGATAGGTGGTGTATGTAGTGGATTAGGCTATTACTTTGGTATTCAGACAAAATGGGTACGAGCACTATTCGTATTATTTGTTTTGTTGGGTGGATCAGGTGTATTATTATATGTGGTATTATGGGCTGTTATGCCTGTAGCTACTTCTCGTGCAGATCGTATGGCTATGCGTGGTGAAGAACCCAATTTACATAATTTTAAGAAAAGTTTTGAAGAGGAATTAGATCGATACAAATATGATTTCCAAGATGCACAAGGTAATATTCACAAGGGAGTAAAAGTGGTAGGTTCTGGAATTTCATCGGTATTCAAATTTATTGGTAAGGCATTTATCTTCTTACTCTTGATATTCTGCGGAATGACTGTATTTGGGATGTTGTTCGTCTTAGTAGGTTTTGGAACCGCTATTCTTGGTTTACAGAGTGGCATGGTATTCCCAGGTTTAGAGGTATTACCACAACCACAAGCATTGGTAGCCTTGCTGGCTGGAGTATTAGCGATCACCATTCCTTTTTTAGCACTTTTTAACCTATTAGTGAGGCTATTATTCAAAACCAAGCCCATGAATAATTACCTGTCATTAAGCTTATGGGCAGGGTGGATTGTATCATTAATGCTTGTTGTATTCTTTGTTTTTATTGGAGCGCGTGAGTTTAGAGAAGAAAGTACCATTAAATTGGAAAAACCATTAACAAATCAAGCTATTTACTACTTCTCTGAAAAAGATATTCGTGTTATCAATGCATCTACTTTAGATAATGGAAAGAAAATATTTAAAGTTGAGGTAGAGGGTAATGATTTGACGACTTATTTGAGAAAGGATATTAATATTAGATTTGAATCATTAGCAGAAAATGAAACTCCTTATATTCAATATAACTATTATGCTAAAGGAAAGTCTTATCAAGCAGCTACCAAGCGCGCTTCGGATATCAATTATTTAGCCAATCAAGATAATGAACGTATTGTTTTTGATAGTCACTTTTCACTAGATGATAATGCAGACTATAGAGATCAATCTGTTACGGCTATAGTTTATCTACCAATAGGTTCCAAGGTCGTTCTTAACGAATCGCTAAGCGACAAAATAAGAAGAATAAATATTCACGAATGTCGTCATACTTATGAAGAGTCAGAGATAAAGGATACAGAATGGGTAATGAAAAAGTCAGGTTTAGTTTGTGCTCCTAATTTTGAGGTTGCTAATGTAGATATGTCTATCAATGAATTGGATGAAGTGGAAAGACAATTGGAATTAGCAGGAGAGAGGATTGAGAAAACTACAAAGGAGTTAGAAAAGAAGATTAAACAAGTCGAACAAAAAGTAAATTCTAATGCAACTATTTTAGAATAATAATCGTCCTTAAAATATAACTAACGCAACTATAACCAATGAAAAGATTATTACTTCTGATATATACCTTATTACTCTCTTTTATCGTATGTGCGCAACCTGGGCATACGATAAAAGGAAAAGTAATTAATGAGAATCAAGAGCCTGTAGCTAATGCTTCTATTTATTTATTAACCGCTTCGGCCAAGGGGATATTAAAAACTTCAGTTACTACAGCCAATGGAGAGTTCAGTTTCATAGATTACCCTAATGGAAAGATGCTTGTGGAGGTTACGGCGGTTGGATTTTCTAAAGCTTATACAGACGAGTTTGAAGGAAAAGGGAATGCAATCAGTCTTCCTATTATCGTACTCAAAAAGCAAGAAAAGGAAATTGAAGCGGTAACTGTAAAAGGAGAATTACCCGTTATTCAAAATAAGAATGGCAAGCTCGTTATGAATGTCGAGAACTCTTCCATTAGCGCAGGTAATAATGCTCTAGAAATACTTAAAAGAGCTCCAGGAGTGAGTGTTGATAAAGATGATAATATTAGCTTGATGGGACAGCAAGGAGTCAATGTTACAATTGATGGACGTCAAACCTATATGACGGGAGAGCAGCTGGCTACATTTCTCAAAAGTACAGATGGTAGTCAGATTAAAGATATTGAATTATCAACTAATCGTTCTGCTAAAGATGAGGCAGAGGGTGCTGCCGGTATTATTAATATCGTCTTAAAGAAAAATCGCCTAGAAGGGTTCAATGGAACCTTCGTCGCCTCTGGCGCTCATGGAAAAAAGGCTCGAGGAAATACATCGGTCAACCTAAATTACAAAAAGAATAATACGACACTGTTTGCAAATTATGGTTACACGAATAATTCGACAGAGACTAATCTCGATTTAGAACGTGTTATTCCTGGCAAAGCCG
Organism: uncultured Sphingobacterium sp.; assembly: GCA_947630335.1. Taxonomy (GTDB): domain Bacteria; phylum Bacteroidota; class Bacteroidia; order Sphingobacteriales; family Sphingobacteriaceae; genus Sphingobacterium. Next base: position 4,784 of record CANRHE010000123.1, on the reverse strand, counting down.
AAAATACGGCCTTCGACCAAAAGTCTATTATTAATTCTCATGATGTGATTCATAATTATAAAGTTGGGATTGAACAAAAAACTTCTAGTCGAAATATTTTTATGGCCCAGTTCAATGGCTCCAACAATCCTGAGCATGAAATAAGTACGAGTCATACTCGTATGGGACCCAATTTTGTACAAGTGGATTCTATTCTTAACTCTATTACTAATGACGCTAAACGATTTAATCGGTATTCATTTAATGCCAATAATGAGTTCAAAATAGATACCTTAGGCCGAAAATTGACTGCAGATTTTGACGCTAGTTTTTTTAAGACTAATCAGTTTATCGACTATGATTATAGAACATACTTACCAGATATGTCTTATAAATATGACCCAGAGTTCGAAAGAAGTAATTCGGATGTGGATATCAAAATATTGGCTGCCAAGCTAGATTATACACAGCCTTTATGGAATGGGGTGTTAGAAGCAGGAGCAAAATATAGTAACGTAACATCCGACAATGCTATACAATTTAATGAACTGTATGGATCTATTTGGGAGGAAGATGCCACACGCTCCAATACATTTAATTATACGGAGGAGATTGCAGCAGGTTACCTTGATTACGCAAGACAGTTTAATAAATGGGGCATCAAAGCGGGATTGCGTGGAGAGTATACGAGGTCTGATGGGTACTCCGTTACTATCGACAAAAGGGTAAAGCGCGATTACATGGACTTTTTCCCCTCAGCTTCCTTAAGCTATAATAAAAATGAAAATCATGTCTTCTCCTTGTCCTATTCTCGTAAAATAACTAGACCCAATTACAGATATTTAAACCCTTTTGAATATTTTATTGACAAACGCACCTCGCAAAGAGGAAATCCTTACCTCAATCCAGAGTATACCAATGGATTCGGGTTCAACTATACGCTTTATAAAATGTTCAATATTGCACTGGGACACGATAGAACCAAAAATGCTATCATCGAAAGTGTGGGACAAGATAATGAGACTAAAGCAACTTGGATAACTAGGGATAACCTAGGAGAACAAACAACGAGTTATATTAATTTGACTATTCCATTTCGACTAGGTAAGGTTTGGACTATGTTCAATAATATTACGGGAATATATATGCACTTTAAAGGACCAATTGCTGGAGATTATGTAGACTTAGGATCTGCCTTTATTCAAGCTAACTCTACGAATAACTTTAAACTTACTAAGCAACTGGGTATGGAATTATCAGCGCGATATCATTCAAAATTTATTTACAATGTTTATGAAATCCAAGAAAAGGTAAATGTTGACCTTGGACTGAGTTACAATTTTAAAGACCAAAGAAGTTCTTTGAAGTTAGCATGTACTGATATCTTCCACTCTAATCATAGTAATGTATTTTTGAATTATGGCGACTTTAACTCTAAAATATACCAATATAATGACTCTCAGACAGTTCGTCTAACATTTAATTATAAGTTTGGTAACTTAAAGCAAGTTATTCGCCGTAAGGATGACTCGAGTACAGAGAAGCAAAGAGCCCTGTAATGGGAATAAAGCTTGAGATGATATTTTTTTAAGCGAAAAAGAAGACTTATTTTTGATTAGGATCTAGTGTAGGTTGTAAAAGTATTTATTTAGGCCTATTTTTTGTATAACCAAATAATAAAAAGGATATAATGAAGAAAAAAGTCATTCTTACAGCCCTAGCGGCATGTTTGGGATTAGTTGCGGCGAAAGCGCAAAGTCTTACTAAAGTATGGGAGGTGACGGAGAATCTTCCAACGCCAGAGTCTGTATTGTTTAATGCTAAGAATAACCTTTTGTATGTGTCACTAATTGATGGTAACCCTACAGAAAAAGATGGTAAAGGAGGAATTGCAATTCTTAACCTTGATGGAACCATGAATAATGCAAATTGGATTACAGGATTAAATGCTCCGAAAGGATTAGCTGTACATAAGGACTTATTGTATGTAGCTGATATTTCGGAAGTGGTGGTAGTTGACCTTATTTCTGGTAATATCATTGATGAAATAGAAGTTCCTGGTGCAACTTTTTTGAATGATGTTACTGTAGATGACAAAGGTATTGTTTACGTATCAGACACCCGCAATGGTACAATATATGTGGTGCGTAATGGAGATGCGGTTTTGCATATGAGTAATTTACCAAGTGTAAATGGATTGAAACATGATAAGGGAACTTTATTAGCGTTAGTTGGCCCGGAGCTGTGGGCTATAGATGCTAACAAGAATACCAAAGTTATCGCCAAGGGATTTGAAAAAGGAGGTGATGGTTTAGAGCCTGTAGGGAATGGTGATTACTTAGTTACCTGCTGGCCTGGTTTGATATATTATGTCAAAGCGGATGGTTCTATTACCAAAATGCAAGATGTGCAGGGGATAATGAATACGGCAGACTTAGGTTTCAATCCCAAAACAAAGACATTGTATGTACCGACGTTCAATAATAATAGCGTAATTGCCTATCAACTAAAATAAAATAAAGGAGCATTTGCTCCTTTTGTTTTTCTATTAAATAGAAGGTTTAGTACATTTGTTAACTAATAATAGGCATATGCAGATCGAGAATTTATATACTATATATAAGCAATACCCATCTATCTCAACAGATACTCGTAATATTATACAGGATAGTCTATTCTTTGCATTGAAGGGAGCAAACTTTAATGGGAATGAATTCGCTGATCAAGCTTTGGCTAATGGTGCAAGATTTGCAATCATTGATGAAGAGATTTATAAGAAAGGAGATCATTATATTCTTGTAGACGATGTCTTGACGACACTACAGCACTTAGCGACTTTTCATAGACACCAGTTGTCGATTCCTGTAATAGGAATTACCGGTACAAATGGCAAAACTACCTCCAAAGAATTACTCTATGCTGTGCTTTCTCAGAAGTATAAAACATTTGCTACCAAAGGGAATTTGAATAATCACATTGGAGTACCTCTGTCTTTATTGTCTATTGATGATAGCTATGAGTTAGCAATCATTGAAATGGGCGCTAATCATGTCGGCGAAATTGCGTTTCTTTCTAATATTGCGCAGCCCACACACGGGTTAATTACGAATGTAGGAAAGGCCCATCTTGAAGGGTTTGGTTCTTTTGAAGGGGTTAAGAGAGCCAAAGGAGAATTGTACGACTATCTCCAAGAGCATAAGGGGACGCTATTTTTGCAAGGCGACAATCCCTTCTTGGTAGAGATGGCCAGACAAAGACATATTGATAATATAGTATATTATGGCTTTAGTGACTTTAATGAGGTAATAGGTAAACTAGTGATTGCCGATCCTTTTCTTTCCATTGCTTGGAAAGAAGCTTCTCAATCACATTATTATGAGGTGACTACGCATCTGACGGGCTCTTATAATATAGAGAATTTTTTGGCAGCCATTGCGGTAGGCTTATCTTTCCAATTGGAACCTAATCAAATCAATAATGGAATAGAAGGGTACATACCTCAAAATAATAGATCACAGATTACCAAAACAGATCGAAATACTATAGTAGCTGATTTCTATAACGCTAACGCAAGTAGTATGTCTGCGGCTCTCGATAATATGAATGTCTTGTCCGTACAACATAAGGTAGTTATACTAGGTGATATGTTCGAAATGGGAGACGAAGCTTTTGAGGTACATAGGCAGGTTATTGATAAAGCCATTGGTTATAACTTCGAACGATTAATCTTTATAGGTAAAGAGTTTTATAAACAAAAGTCTGACCTAGCTGAGTTTTATGAAACTACAGATCAGGCCAAGGCTGCGGTAGCTAATATTGATCATGCATTTGTTTTATTGAAGGCTTCTAGAGGTATGGCTTTTGAAAATTTATTAGCCATATTATAAAAAATATTAAAGTCTAGTATTTAATATACTAGACTTTATTTTCAACTTTCGGTAGTGATAAATTATATCTTACAGAAAGTATTCGAATCACAAAGACTAGACAAGCGCTAATACATGCTGTCCACCAGTTATCTACCCCTAAGCTTCTTAATATTACAAAGAGCAAAGCGCCTGATAAACAAGCTGAAGCGTATATTTCTTTTCTTAATATTAGAGGGGTTTCGTTAATCAATACATCCCTTATGACTCCGCCTAGTGCAGCCGAAAACATGCCGAGCATCATCGCAGCCATATTGCTGCTACCATAGTCTAATGATTTTTGTGTACCTACTACAGTAAAAAAGCCTATTCCTAGTGCATCAAACAGCGTTAGTGTTTTTGCTAACCCATAAATCTGCTTGTTAGCAATGATAGAAATGAATACCCCAGCAAATATGGCTAAAAGATAATTACCGTCTTCGACCCAAACGGGACGAATATTTAAGAACACATCACGTAATGATCCTCCTCCTATGGCAGTTACAAATGCTAGAAAGGTAGCACCGAAGACATCAATTCCTTTTCTGTGCGCAGCCATAGCTCCTGAGATTGCAAATACACCTGTACCTAATAAATCTAATGCGTAAAGAAAGTTCATATATCGCGTTATGGTAAAACAATAATAATAAATGATCTCCATAATAGAAAGGACACATTTATATTAATATCTAAAGAGAGTTATTTTTTAATGTATTCCCACGATATCATTTATTCATAAAGATTTATAAGACTGCTGTGACTCATCATTTCTAATCCTACATCCTTATATATAGCATGGGGTCTTCGTCGTACCATGTATGGTATAGAGTCTGCTCTTATAGGGACTTCATACGGACTTCATTCGGAGATGGTACGGACTTCATTCGGATGGAGCCGTAT
>CANRHE010000122.1 GCA_947630335.1 uncultured Sphingobacterium sp. | reverse complement strand
CATTTTACTTAAATGAAATTAAAACCTTTGTTTCCTTTATTTGATTCAATGGAAATATAGCTTCTTTTACCTCTGCCGTTTTTCCCTTTTCTTTAACTTTCTCTTCAATCACAACCAATTCGCCATTCATAGCAATCAGCTTCCCTTCATGTTTGGTATTATCTTCTAACTTAACACGAACATCACGACCAATATTTTTAAGGTATTGACGTTCTAAGACTAAAGGAGAATCAAGACCTGGAGAAGATACTTCTAATCTGTAAGCATTTTCAATCACATTTTCTTCTTCCAAATGAAACCCAACATGTCTACTTACTGCCGCACAATCTTCTATAGCAATCCCCTCATCACCATCTAACAGAATTTCTAATATGCCATTTTTCAGCATACGTATACTTACAATAAACAAATCTGATCGATCTGCAATCTTATCTTCTATTAACTCTCTTACGCGTTTTTCAATCTGCATATTACCAAACATTGAATTAAAAAAAGGGGGCAATATATGCCCCCTTCCTATTAGATAATGCAAATATAATAAATATTTTTCATTTTATAACAATAATCCTAGTTATTTTCTTGTATCTACCACAGAATTAATTGTTTTTTGCATTTGAGCCATCATGCTCTTAAGAGACTCCATAGTTGGTTCGTTGGCTGGCTCTGGAAATTCTGTAGAAATAAAAGCCTTTGCTTTCCAAACCTCCAAAATATCTTCTGTTGATACCCAATATGGATCATAAACTTTATTATCAGAGATCAACTGTACCCCCCTCTCTTTACTGAAATCCGAAGCTACTCGCTTATAAACTATCCCATCTTCCTTGGAGATAATTACATAAGTGTCATTAGCTTTTATATTGCTCCAATGTTCTACATATTCACCAACCACAATAGATCCGCTAGGCAAAGGTAACATCGAATCACCTTTTATTTCAAATGCTCTATATGTACCTTGGCTAAAAATAGGCAAAGAAAATCGCGGAAGTTCTTTCACATATTCGGGGTCACCATATCCATTCAAATATCCAGCACTAGCCCTCACTGGCACCAGCTCAATATTCTCTCGGTCTTCGTCATCCACTGTAACACTCAAAACACGCAAATTAGAAGTATTATTATTAGAATTTTGCTTCCAATCTTCATTAATAACATCATTTACTAAACTATCCATAGAGACATTATAATGGTTTGCTATTTTTTTTAGCAAATCATACTTAGGCTCAGCTCTATCTTCTTCATAAGCACCTACAGAAGCACGCTTAATCCCCATTAAATCAGCAAATTGCTGTTGAGTTATTTTAGTTTTCTTTCGAAGAAACTTAAGGTTATTTGAAATATTTGACATAATTTTTTCTCAAAATTCTTTAATTACTAAAATAATTAGTATTATTGTACCAATAAAATTAGTAAAAAACAGATATAAATCCAAATATTTTAGCATTTCTTATGAAAAGACATTTTATTTTTATCACCTCAGACACGAATAGATTATTTTTAGAAGCAGGATATTGTCAAGATATACATCTAAAGTTATTTGAAATCCAACAAGCTAGTTCTTCATTCATGATCAAAGCACCCAAGTTCAATAGAATTGTACATGTGGAAGAGTATGATAATTTAGAATCTGCTATGAAACGTAAAATAGAAATAAATAAATTCACCAAAATGCAAAAGGATAGATTAATCCGTAAAAGCAATCCTAATTGGCTGAGTATAACGAACTATGATAGGAATACAAATAAAAAGGTCGCTGTATATGCCTAAACACATACAACGACCTAAAGAATATAAAACTTCGTATACCGCTATACTTACGTTAATAGACTACCAACCAGGTAAAAAGTTTAATCCAAATGTACCAAAATCTTTCCTGGACTTTATTAAAGGTATAGCGTAATAAGGCTCTAGAATCATTGCTCCGAATAAATTAATCCTTAAGGAGACCCCCGTACTAAAAACTGGAACCCTATAGTTAGAGTCATAGCGCATTATAGGCTCCCCAAACTGATCTTTAACAATTTGCCCATTACTATCTAATTCAGGTACCAAAGGCTTGTCCGACAATTTACCCACTATTTTATTACCTCTACTCCACGCTAGTCCACCATCGAAAAATAAATTTAAGTCTGATATTACAAAACCTGATTTAACTACTGCTAACTTCTCAGGTCCAGTAAAAGGTAAGCGCAATTCAACATTCCCAATTACCGATCTTGAGCCCATTAAATCGTCAAAGGATAGCCCTCCTACTTTACTTGGATTTAAATCGTCAAAACCTCTTACAAAAAATGGATAACCTATGTAAGTACCTCTTAAGCGATCTTCATCCTTACCTGATCGAATATAACTGTATCCTCTAAAAGCTAAAGTAACTGGTTTGAATCTAAAATATTTTCGCAAATCAACTGTGTAGCTAGTAAAGCTTAAATCTCCAAATACCTGACCTACTCCTACCCTATACTTGTATCCTTGAAGCGGTGCTGTCAAACCAAATACAGACTTATCACCAACAAAAGCAGCTCCTATTTGCTCAGTGAGCAAAGGATCTAAATTTCCGAAATTTAATTGTGCTGCTTCATCAGCAGTTACTTTTTGTTTATCACCATAACCGTTATAATAACTTCTGCGCCATTTATCAATTCGATAGGCATAGCGAGCTAAAGAAGCATTTACTTCGAATCTAGTGTATCGGTTAAAAGGGTAAGCAACAAAACCATTCACTTGACTTTCAAATTGACGCACATAATAATCATTAATTGCCAACTCTTGTCCCCGACCAAAATCTTCTAATCCATAGTTTCTAAACCCGTAGATGTAAGGAATATGAGAAACCGAACCTCCCCAAGTAAGACGCCCACTACTATTAACATAAGCAACCTGACCTCCAAAATCATAGATCTCACCATTCACACTCAAAACTGCTTGAATCTGATTATAACCCAAAATATCAGAAAAAACTCCATATACGCCACCAGACAGACCAGCTCCATAACGTGACCCTACAGATACACCTACTCCAGTATTAGCGATATAATCTAATTTAAATTGAGGTTTATATGGAACGCTTTTGGGCTCAACATGGGAATTACTTACAAATGACCCGAAATTTTCCAAATCCCTGTTCACTAAATCGACACCACGCCCTACAAAGGGAGGTAGTAAAGCAGCCGTAAAGTCAACACGACTAGCGTCAGTGATGATTGGAGTAAATTCACTTAAAGATGCCTTATAAATACTATATCCATTATCTTTAAAGAATGAATAAACTACATCATTAGTTACAGAAAGACTAATAGCAGGTGAAAACTCGGTTATTCCCGAAATTCCAGTAAAATAATCTGTCAATTTATGAACCTCTTTTGACGACAGATTATAACTATACATATTACGATAGCCATCACCGTTTGATAAAAATAATATAGACTTATCGTCAACCGAAAATAATGGATTCAAATTATTGCCGCCTGGAAACAAATCTAAGTTGGTAATCTCACGGGTCTGTAAATCATAAAGAGCAATATTCATTGGAATATCAACTGTTTGATTATTGTTTATAAAGGCTAATCTATCCGTACTAAAAACTAAAAATCGACCATCTCTAGAGTAGCTCGGTTGATAATCAGAATAAAAATCATCCGTTAACTGAACTAATTCTTTCGTACTAAGATTAAAAGTATATAAATCGGAATATCCATTCTTCAATCCAGAAAATGCAACGGATTGTCCGTCAGGTGACCAAGTAATATTACCAAATTCCACCAAATCCCCCATCGCTTCAACAAAAAGAACTTTACCTGTTTCAACATCTACCGCCATTAGTTTATTCTTACCTTCACTAAAAACAGAAAAAGCAAACTTCTTACTATCTGGCGAGAATGCCCCGGTGGACTCTATAAAACTAAACTCATCAATATCACTATTAGTCAACTTTGAACCTAGCTTACGTATCATTTTACCAGTTTGTGCATCTGCCAAAAACATATCAATACTAAATAGATCTTGCTCCGATAAATAGACCACATATTTACCATTAGGCGAAATACTCGGCGACACATTCATACGTCCGCCATTAGCAGTTGTAATCAAGGGTGTACCAATTGGTCTTGAGCTCGTATCTTTACCCAAAGCCTTATAAGCATTTTCTACACTATTCTTCCATAGGGTAGAAATTGTTTGCGCGTCATAGCCGAACACCCGTTGCACGCCTAGTTCATAACCATACTTAGCAGTCTCGATAAATAAAGGCATAATTACAGTATCACCATAAGTCGATCCAATATAAGACCAAAATGCTTGACCATATCGATAAGGGAAATACTTATAAGACTGTTCGGTCATTTGCTTGAGAGACGGAATATCATTGCGTGAATAAGCATCTCTCATCCACATAGCTGTAAAAGCATCTCTTTTTCCTATGGACAGATACTCAGCCATCCCCTCTATCATCCAAAGGGGTATATTCCCAATATTCTCAAGGCGTGTAGTATCTTGCCCTTCCATCACTAGACGGTATTGGAAAGCATGTACAAGCTCATGCCCTAACACATGCCTCGTCTGTTGATTAAGTTGCATGATAGGCATTACGACACGTTGCTTGAAAGCTTCTGTCACCCCTCCTGTTCCTACACCTATCTCGCCATTAATAGCTGTCGTTTGTTGAAACTCAGGATGGTTATTATAAAAAATAACAGGATTTTTACGGGCAAATGTATCAGGAAGAACCTTCTGATGGAGCTTATACCATACTTCAGTCTCATTAGCCAACCAATTCATCATACTATCATTCTTTAAATAATAATACAAATTGAAATGAGGAATATCATACACTTTAAAATCAAGCTTCTTATACCTCATTTTATTTTGTCCAAAATACTGAGAATAAGAATTTTGTCCAGTAAGAACAATAAGAAAGTAGATCAAGATTACTTTTACAATAACATGCCAAGCATTTTTATTCATAATTTACCTTTTAGTTATATAATAATGGCTTTTAATAAAAATTTATTAAAAGCCATGGTTTGTTTAAATATGATCCAGATATTTTTAATTTACCTCCTCCTCATCAGTCTGTTCTTCTGGCTGTAATAGTACAGCATCCTCATCAACCACATCTTCTACAGTTGCAGTATCTACCTCCACCGGAACAAACCTAGGACTTTCACACTTATATTCTTTTGAAATAGCAACAGTAGCATCAGGGAACTTTCCAAACGTCACTCCCAACTCAGGACGCTTGTAAAGCTCCTCCATAAACTTAGCATAGATAGGAAGAGCCGTTTTTGATCCTTCACCAGTAGCAGAATTTTTGAAATGAATACTTTGCTCATCACAACCAACCCACACACCAGCTACTAAATCTTTTGTAACCCCCATATACCATGCATCTACATAATCAGAGGACGTACCAGTCTTGCCACCTATTTGATTTCCCTCTTTAAACAGATCCCACTCCCAAAGCGCTTGCGAAGTACCGCCAGGCTCTTCTACTGTTCCCCTTAGCATATAAGTCATCAACCATGCGTTCTCTGGACTTATCACTTGCTTCTGATCTGAAGAGAATTCCGCGATAACCTCACCGTCAGAGTTTAATATTTTAGACACTAATATGGGATCAACACGTTTACCTGCATTCATAAAGGTAGCGTAAGCTCTCACCATCTCATACACAGAAACATCATTAGATCCCAGACCTACCGAAGGAACGGACTCTAATTTGGAGTCAATTCCACATTTATGCGCAATATCAACGACGCTATCCCATCCAACAGCTTCAGTAACCTGAGCCGTTATAGTATTTAAAGAACGTGCCATAGCCCAGCGCAAAGACATATCCCTATAAGATGTAGACCAATCTGCATTTTTGGGCTCCCATGTTTCTTGATCACCATTTTTATTAATAAATTCTATCTTTACTGGTTTATCTTGGAACTTATCACAAGGGCTCATTCCTGATTCTAAAGCAGCCATATACGCAAAAGGTTTGAATGTTGACCCCGCCTGTCTTTTAGCTTGGTTCACATGATCGTATTTATAATACTCATGATTAATACCACCAATCCATACTTTGATTTCGCCATTATAAGGATTCATCGCCATCATTCCTGTATTCAACATGACTAAATAATGCTTCAGCGAATCCATTGTAGAATAATTCACCTCTTTCATACCATCCCAAGTGAAAACTTCCATTTTCTTTTTGGTATTTAAAACAACAAAGACGCTATCTTCATTATTTTTATACTTCTCCATAAGGTGAGTGTAAACAGGAAGCTTTCGAGCATGATTTTCTAAAAAATCGGGTATAACCTTCCCATCCTTATCACGCCACGGCAAATCATTAGACCACGTGTTAGTTAGTCTTTTTTGAAGATCTTTCATTTTACTCTCTACCACAGTCTCTGCTATTTTTTGCATACGTGAGTCAATGGTAGTATAGATCTTGAGTCCAGCTGTATTAATATCTATTTCGTTATCTTGACTCCATTTGTCTAACCATCTTTTAACAGCGTTACGCAAATAAGAATCACTGGCATCTGCATTATCTTGATACCCTAAATCCAAACGTAGAGAGTCCTTTTGCAACAACAATTCATTTTCGCGACTTATATAACCCGCCTTCTCCATCTGAGATAAAACCGTATTTCTACGTTGAAAAGCATTTTTAGGGTTACGAGTTGGATTATAAATAGTGGTACCTTTCAACATCCCGATTAACAGTGCACTCTCGTTAATATTTAGTGCACTTGGTTGTTTATTAAAATAACGCAAAGCAGCTGTTTTAATACCGTATGCATTATTACTAAAGGATACTGTATTTAAATACATGGTGATGATCGCATCTTTAGAATACTTAGTTTCTAATTTATAAGCCGTCATCCATTCTTTATATTTTGTTACCAATAGTCGAATACCTGGTATTTTACTTAAATATCCTTGGGAATAAGAATACCTAGTCTTAAACAAATTTTTAGCGAGTTGCTGAGTTATGGTACTTGCCCCACGAGGGTCTCCTTTTAAGGTAGAGACTGCTCCTGAAACTAAACCCATAAAATCGACACCTTTATGTTTATAAAAACGAATATCTTCCGTTGCAATTAACGCGTCTATTACATGCTTCGAAATACTATCGAAGGGAACAGGGTCACGATCTTCCTCAAAATAGCGACCAATCAGAACAGAATCTGCGGTGTATACTTCAGACGCCATATTAAGAGAAGGCATGACGATATCCCTCTCTGTTGGAGAATAACCAAATAAGCCTAAAAAATTAATTTGTACAGCACAAGTAAATAGTATAATGAAATAAATAGAGATAATAATGAATCTCAAAAGCTTATTTTTAACGCGTCTAAACATACGGTAAAGATGTGTAAAATGTTTGAAATATTAACGTTAAAA
>CANRHE010000121.1 GCA_947630335.1 uncultured Sphingobacterium sp. | reverse complement strand
CTGAGTACGCTTTACATAATTTGATAATTCTTTCATAACGATTCTTTTTTTGTGTATCGTTATTTCAGGACGGGACACCTTTTAACATAAAAAGAGCATTCTTAAATAGAAAGCTCTTTTTAAATTATTAGATATAATAATAAATTCTTATAAAGATAGTTTTATTTATTTTTTATCGACACCCAAAATTCCAAAAACAATTTTGAATACCATAAATGAAGCTACTAGTATAGCAACATTAGCTATTGTAGAAAATAAAAAAGTTTGTTGGTTCAAAGCTGTTACTACATCCGGTACGAATCTAATAAATACACCGATTAAACCGATAACAATAGCAACTGTTAATGATACATAATAATGTGTTTGATTAGCGTTGTTATCTGTAGTTTTTGGTTGTCTCTCTGCTGCTCTATTTTCCATTTTAATTAAGTGCTATTTTTTTCTTCAGCAAATGTACAAAGTATATCTACATTTAAAAAATTTTTTACACTTAAAAAACATGCTTACTAACAATTATCTCAATTATTTAGCTAATATTGCATCCAGATTAAATATGAAAGCAGCCATCTTAACAATCATTTGTTTAGTTCTTTCATGGACTACACATGCACAAAAAACAAGATTAATTATTAACAATTTTGATGTTAAAGAGAGTCTTACTGGAAATAGTAAAATAGCCATTATTGCTACAGATTCCCTAAATAATCCTATTGAGAAAATTGGAGGTACATTCAAATTTACAATAAATGGATTTGAGCAAAATTTAATTTTTCATCAAGGTGTCGCGGTTACAGATGACCCTATTGATGGTTCAACATTTGTATATTTTAAACATAAAAATCAGGAAAAATCTACTGGGAAGCTTTATTTTTTATACAAAAAAGGTAAAGAAATAACCCCTATTAAGATTAATGGATTATTATTAATCATTATACCTGCAATAATTCTTTTCATCGCCTATGCCATGAAACGTTTTATAAGCACTTTTATAATACTCGCTTTAGTATATGGTTATTTTTCATTTAGCAAAGGATTATCAATTTCTCAAATAATAGAAAGTGCTCTAGAAGTAGTGAAGAAAATATTGTAACTCTTAAAAAGGTAAACCTATCCCGAAATTATATTGTATAAAACTATAACGATCAGGCTTGTGGGACTGATAGTAATTATTTTTAAATTCCTTTGAATCAAAAAGATGGCGAATTACCCATTGATCACTTCCATTAAACTGAGGATCCTTGACCTTTAGTCCCGCGTCCAAACGAATGACAAAATAATCCATATCAAAGCGTAAACCAAATCCAGTACCGATTGCAATTTGCGAAAACAGTTTGTCAAACTTAATAGTTCCGTTCTCATTAAGTTCATTATTACGAAGACGCCAAATATTTCCCATGTCTATAAATGTTGCTCCATTGAGTTTGGTTCCCAAAAAATTATTGGCCATACGGAATCTATATTCCAAATTCGTCTCTAATTTTATTTCTCCCAATTGATCCAAATTTCTCAAATTTAGTCTTAATTGTTCCGATTGAATACTACTTCGATTATAATTTCCAGGTCCTAATGTACGAGCTTGCCAAGCGCGAATATCATTCATACCCCCTGCAAAAAAACTCTTTTCGAAAATTAGCAATTCAGAATTATTACCATACGGTATTGCTAAACCTCCGTTAAAACGAAAAACAAACTGTCTATGGCCTTCAAAATGTTTATATAATCTGTAATCAACCTCACCTTTTATATATTGCAAATAGGGTACATTGAACAATGTACGTTGATTGTCACTGTTCTTTTTAAAATCAAAGATATTACTTAATACACCTAAAACATTTCCGCTCACATCAAGACTTCCTCTAATAAATGAAAAGTTTTCTAGCTTTTGTAATTTGGCTGCATTCCAAGTGATAGCATATTGAGAGCCCAAGCCAAAATATTCTCGATTATTTGATTGTAGATACAAGATGTAACCTTCATCAATCAAACTTTGTTTAAATGCTTCGTCAAATCTACCCTGTCTGTACTCAACGACTAAAGGAGTGAAACTATGCTGTAAACTAGCAGACTGCCACCACGTATAATTTAATGAATTTAAAAAATATCGATTGGAATAGGTCTTATCTTGATTAAATACCTGTAAACTGGATGAAAATGTAGTTCTTGGAAGACCATACAAAGCCGAACTCTGAATGTTAAAAGGCGTCATCAAACGTGGAACAATCAAATTAACACCCACCTGGAAATCATTATTAAATATTTTTTTTGATAATGACCCTGGCAGTCTAGGGTCGAATAAAACTCCATATCTTAATTTTACTTCTAAGATTTCTGCGCCTCCAAATGCATTACGGTGCGAAAAAGTATTACCTATATTAAACCCACTCATTCCAGAACTTAACGCAAACTCCCCTTCTATTTGATTAGACATACGAGATCGAGGTACCAATTCGTAAGTAACATCTAGTAGATTAGTATCAATGACAGTATAATTAATCTTCACATTTCGAAAACCATTCATTTCATATAGCCTATCATATGAGAGGTTTTCATTCTTCAAACTATATAACTGCCCAGGTCTAATAAACATATAGCGGGCAATAGGACGTAAACGAAAAGAACCTGTATTATCAGCAAACTCTATTTGGGAAATCGAATCACGATATACCTTATTAAAAACTTTTGCATTAGCATAGGGACTAATATGCAAACTGACATTATTAATACGAAAAACATCATGCTCCACATCACTAGGATTAGAAACAGAAAAAATCAAATTTGCTTTATCTTGGATACCATTAGTATCTACACCTACACGAGCATACTGTCTCAAAAAATTATAATATCCTTTATTTTTAGTAGCCAAATATAACTTTTCACGTTCTTCTAATAATTTGGATGCATCATATTGTTCTCCCTTAATAATAGCAGTGTGCGGCTTTATGTCCTCAAAATATATATCCTTAATTGCGGAATCCTGAAAATCATATTTAATTTCATTGAAAAGATAAGGTTTACCTAACTCTGTTTCAAACTCTATACTAGCCTTCTTATTCTTTGTGACAATCTTGGGTTTGACAGTAGCATTGAAATAACCTTTAGTCTGCAAAAAACGTTGAATTTGATCAGCAGATAATTCTACCAAAGAGGTGTCTAAGATATGAGGAACTTCACCCACATTTCGGATTTTATCTCGCTTATATTTGCCGTTCTTAGTATTAAAAAAATTATAGATACTAAGATTTAAAGCAGAATTTGGTCGAATTTCATTGGATATATAAGAGAATGATTGCTCTTTTAAAGATTGAGGTATACCGGTTAGATCAATATGTGTAACTAAAGCTTGATTGTCTTCTACAAATTTTGCTGACCGACAAGACTGGAAAATTAGCAACAAAAATGCTATACTTGCATAAAATAAAATAGTTCTTCCTTTATTCATTTATTCAATGTTGTCAAAAGCTCAAATCAGTCTTATCAACTCCTTGCAACAAAAAAAATTCCGTACTCATCATCGTCTTTTCATTGTTGAGGGAATAAAATCTGTTCTTGAATTTTTAAATTCTTCTTACAAAATACAAAGAATTTTCTGTACAAGTCAAGCTGCCACAAAGTTGGGTAATTTACCTCAAAATATAAAACTAGAAGAAGTCAGCGAAGTAGAATTTAACAAAATAACTGTTTTAAAAAATCCTCAAGGTGCCTTAGCACTAGTAGAAATACCCGAAGAAAATCAAATAAATGACACCAATTTATCTGGAAAATACAGTTTAGTACTGGATGATGTACAGGATCCTGGTAATTTAGGAACAATTATAAGAACGGCTGAATGGTTTGGTATTACTAACATCATATGTTCATTTGGAACGGTAGATGTCTATAACCCTAAAGTCGTGCAAGCTACAATGGGTTCTTTAGCTCGAGTACAAGTAAGTTATACAGATATAGAGAAATTTATCTCCATGACTACCCTTACATCCTATGGGGCACAGTTAAATGGACAATCTATTTATAAAACAAATTTTGAACCCGAAGGATTAATAATCATGGGGAACGAAGGTAACGGTATTCGTGATTCGATCATCCCATTGATTGATAAGTCTGTTACTATTCCAAGAATTGGAAAAGCAGAGTCTTTAAATGTCGCTATAGCTGCAACAATATTTTGCTCTGAACTAAGTAGACAAACATTAGGTTAATAAATAAATGCAAATAGCTCAGGAACAATCCATATACACTATACAATTCATTTTATTATGTTTAAGCTCTCTTTTGTTTTCGGCTAGCTTTAACATGCTTATTCCAGAACTTCCAAATTATTTAACAAGTTTGGGAGGTGCAGAGCATAAAGGTTTAATAATTTCACTTTTTACATTAACAGCTGCAATATCAAGACCTTTCAGTGGAAAACTAACCGATCAATGGGGTCGAGTTCCTGTCATGGCTGTAGGATCGATTGTATGCGTAATATGCGGTTTCCTATACCCGATATTAACCACATTATCTGGTTTCTTTTTATTACGTTTATTACATGGGTTCTCAACAGGTTTTAAACCTACAGCAACATCGGCTTACATTGCTGATATTATTCCCTCTAATCGTTGGGGAGAAGCTTTGGGTATGCATGGCTTAGCCTTCAGTATTGGAGGAGCTATTGGGCCAGCAATAGGAAGTTTCGTAGCTTTGGAACTAGGGATCAATAGCATGTTTTACACCTCTTCTCTATTTGCTTTTCTATCTATCATCATTGTTTTGAATATGAAAGAAACGTTAAAAACCAAACGTAATTTTCAAGTAAGCATGCTTAGAATTCACAAAGATGAGATTATCGAAAAACGAGCAATTCCTGCTGCCATAGTCACCTTATTTTCTTATACAGCATACGGCGTAATTTTAACATTAATACCAGATTGGAGCCAACATCTAGGAATTCAAAATAAAGGTTTATTTTTCGCTGCTTATACGCTTGCTTCTATAGGAACTCGCTTTGTATCAGGAAAGGTTGCTGACAAATATGGTCGTATAAAAGTAATGTTTATAGGCTTGGTTATCATAAGCCTAGCATTAAGCCTTATTGCGATTGGACAATCTCCCCAAGGGATGATTGTCGGTGCATGTGTATATGGAATTGGCACAGGTGTACTATCTCCTGCTTTAAATGCTTGGACTATTGACCTCTCAATCCCACAATTCCGCGGTAAAGCAGTGGCAACCATGTACATTGCCCTGGAAGCAGGAATTGGTTCTGGAGCTCTATTAGCTGGTTATAGTTATAGCGATTACCTCAATCGGATCCCTTATATTTTATATGGAAATTCAATAGTAATTTTCGTTGCAATTTTTTATATTGTATATTGGAGTTACAAAAATCGAACTATACAGTAAAGTATAATGGAAAAATCGCGTATTAAAGTATCATCGCCTGTAGAACTAGCTGCAAGATTGATCTCATTTGTATTAATCATTGCTATTCTATACATATCTCAAAGTCTAGTTCTTCCTATTCTTTTTGCGGCATTGATAGCGATTTCATTATATCCATTGACCAGATTATTTGAACGATTACGTCTGGGAAAAGCTATTTCAGCGATGTTAGCTGTATTAGTTGCTATTAGTGTATTTATTGGAATACTTTGGTTTATAGTCCATCAAAGTATCATTATTGGTCAAGACGCAAGTGCGATAACGCAGAAAATTAGTCCCGTTTTGGAGGAAGGTCAAAATTGGATTGACAAAAACTTCTTAATTGAAAAAAATGAAGTTATAGACAAAATAAAAGAGTATAGTTCCACAATGATAGAGAGTGCTGGAGGAATAATTACAGGTACTTTTGGATCTATAGGTAGCTTGTTAGCCAACTTTATTCTTGTTCCTTTATATAGCTTTTTTATGTTGTACTACCGTGACTTCTTTCGTGAATTCTTTTTCAAAGTTTTCAAATCGTCACCGCAGAATAAAGTAAATGAAGTACTCAATAAGACTTACGAAGTAATTCAAAATTACTTCGTCGGGCTTATTACAGTAATGGGAATTATTGCAGTTCTCAATACCGTAGGGCTTCTTCTAATGGGAATAGATTACGCATGGTTCTTTGGATCATTGGCATCTCTACTCATGTTGTTACCTTATATCGGAATTACCATTGGATCCTTACTACCTGCTATATTTGCTTTTGCAGTGAAAGATAATGCCTGGTATTCAGTAGGTGTTATTGTTTGGTTTCAAATTGTACAATTTTTAGAAGGTAACATCATTACCCCTAATATTGTAGGTAGTAAAGTAAGCATAAACCCGTTAATTGCAATAATAGCTATATTAGTGGGTGGAATGTTGTTTGGTCTAGCGGGTCTAATACTTGCGATTCCATTAACCGCAACATTAAAAGTAATTTTTGACGCTATCCCTTCTACTGAAGCTTTTGGTTTTCTAATCGGCGAGCCGAAGAATGAACATTTAAAATATAATTCGACGCAAGTACTTCTCAAAAAATGGGGAATTATAAAGAAAGTAAAAGAGCAAGAGATTTCTATAGAACAACATGTAGAAGCGAATAAAGAAGAGTCATAAAAAATGATCTAAAGCGTTAATCATTTTATAAAAAGTAACCTAACTTAATCATTTTAACAACTTCAATACTATATACTCCAAAATCTTCACTAACACGTCCGGTTATTTCATAGAAGCCTTGACCGTAAAATGGATATTGTATCACGACACTTGGAAAATGTACGGTATCTAACCAATTACCTTCTGCGTCCAAAAATGTTCCGAAGATCATCCTTTCTTTCTTACTAGTCCATGTATCTTTGGTTGTTACTAAATAGCCAACAATCCTTACTACTTCGCCTACATATGAAGAAATGTTATTAACATATACTGAACCTATCAAATGTGTGGGGTTTAACAATTCAAAAAAATCACTCGTTAAAAAACCAATTATTTCTAATTCATCTTTAATATCTTCCGACCTATCTTCATCGAATGCTGGTAAAATAAACTCGTTATTTTTTTCCTCAAATAATGTAGAAGTAATTTCCTTCTTCAACTTATTATTTTTAAAATTGGCTCTCCAAAGTAACGTTTTCTTATCAAGACCAGTGAATCGTAAAGCTCCAATACGAATCAGAATATTTAGCTGCTCTGGCTTAAGTGTAACCCTACCCATGAAGTCTTCTAAATCAGAATATTGACCTCCTTTATTACGTTCATTCAATATACAATGTACCACTTCTTCTTCAAAACCTTGCAGATGAATAAAACCGACATAGATATCATCTTTCATAATAGTTGTTAAATACTCACTATTATTGACACAAGGTAAATGAATGATTCCTCCATGACGCCGTAGCTCATGAAAATAAAACTGTGTTTGATAAAAACCACCAAAATTATTAATTACCGCAACATAAAATTCTTTAGGATAATAAGTCTTAAGAAAAAGACTTTGATAGCTCTCAACAGCAAAAGATGCAGAATGTCCTTTAGCAAATGAATATCCTCCAAAGCTCTC
>CANRHE010000120.1 GCA_947630335.1 uncultured Sphingobacterium sp. | reverse complement strand
AACATCTTCAAATCATAGCCCATCTGCATATCTTTATTAATAGACATTTCTTGTTGTGCTGCTGCTTCACGTGTGGCATAATCATCATAAAAAGTAGCAGGTATTTTAAAGTCTGTAGAATCATATTTACCAAAATCTTGAATATCTGGCATCCAAGTACGGTGTGTAGCCTTATGACCAATTACGACACAAAAAGGATCATCTTTATGTTCAGTGATCCAATTCAATGCTTTTTCTGTAACCAAGTCAGACACATAACCTTCTTCGCGATGTTTACCTTCCGGAGAAATAAAATCTGGATTAAAATAATGACCTTGACCAACAAGAATATCATAGTCTGTAAAACCTTCTAACTTATGTCCCAAATGAATTTTACCAATCCAACTTGTTTTGTACCCATTCTTTCCAAGTTCTTTTACAAAAGTTTGTTGGCTATGATCAAAATTAGATGTTTCATTATCTCTAAATCCATTTTTATGAGAATACTTTCCCGTTAACAAAACAGCACGTGCAGGTCCGCAAATGGAGTTTGTTACATATCCTCTATTAAACACAGTACCTTCGGCCGCTATTCGATCAATATTAGGTGTATGAGCTACTGTAGGTCCATAAGCACCAATTGTTTGATACGCGTGGTCATCTGAAATAATTATTACAATATTAGGTTTTTGCTGAGCAAAACAAATGCTATTCATTGTCAAAAATGAAATAGCAAAAAGTAAATGTTTGATCATTATATTAGGATGATTAAATTTTTTATTAGTTCGAATGTATAATAAAAAGATAATAATTAAAGAATGATAAACAGAAATATTACAATAATGTATTACATAATTGTAATATCCCTAAAAAACACTTTATTAATTTTTTAGTACATTTGGTATACGATGACTGAAGTATATCTTATTAATACCTTACATAGAGGCAGATACATGCTTTCCTTTTTTGTTTTGCTTTTTGTTGCCGGAGGAATAAGCTCATTGATCCCCACTTCTGAAATTATTAAAATTATTACTATACTTTTCTTAATCCCTCTTATTCTTTATATCAGTGTTAGAGTTAGTCAAAAACCTTCTAGCTGGCAAGTAAGAGAGAATGAAATTATAATCTCATTTTCAAATAAAGAGTACAAATACTATATCAATGAAATAAATCATATTCGGTCCTTAACACGTTCGGGGGGTACATTATATGTGATATATTTAAATGATAAATCACCTCGACGTTACTGGCGAAATAAATTATTTCAAAATGAAGACGATCAATTAGCTTTACAGCAAGCATTGACAAATAGCCAAATTGAGTATTATAAGTTTTAAGTTACATCTCGTGGTCTTCAATGCATTTTTGTATGTTTGAATTATGAAAATGAAGATTTTAATATTTAGCTTAACCTTACTCTTTAGCGTGAACATCCTATCTGCTCAAAGAAAAGGATATTGGCAACAAGCTGTCGACTACAACATGGATATTGATGTCGACGAGAACACGTATCAGTATAAAGGAAAAATGAGTTTAAAATACACTAACAACTCGGGAGAACCATTAAATAAAGTTTATTTTCACTTATATTTTAATGCCTTTCAACCCGGTAGTATGATGGACTACAGGCTGTCTCATATAGCAGATCCAGATGCAAGAATGGCCACCAATTTGGGGACTAAAGAATCTCCTCAATGGCAAAGTCGAATAGCACAACTTCAGCCTGAACAAATTGGTTATCAAAAAATTGAATCTGTACAATTAAATGGAAAACAAACAACTTTTAAGATAAATGGAACTATTCTAGAAGTAAGTCTCCCTGAATCTATTAAAGATGGTGAAACTGCTACATTGGACTTGACTTGGCACGCTCAAATCCCAGAACAAATTCGTAGAAATGGACGAAATTCTAAAGAAGGAGTTGCACTTTCAATGGCACAATGGTATCCAAAAATGGCTCATTTTGATGAATTTGGATGGCATCTTGATGAATATATAGCTAGAGAGTTTATCGCTCCTTTTGGAAACTTTGATGTAAAAATACATATTAACAAGGATTATGTATTAGGAGCATCAGGTGTTTTGCAAAACCCCATGGAGGTAAAAGGATATCACAAAAAATCTAAAATCAAAACAACAAATAATAAAGCTACTTGGCATTATAAAGCTAAGAATATACATGACTTTGCTTGGGCTGCAGACACTAAATTTGTTGTAGACTCTACTAAAACCAAAGAGAATGTTACCATATACGCTGTCTATATACCTACTAATAAAGAAATTACAAATAATTGGAAACAAGCTTTAGGATATTCGGCTGAATTCTTTGACTTTTGTTCCGATAAATTTGGTCCTTATCCATGGCCAACTTATACCATAGCTCAAGGAGGCGATGGAGGTATGGAATATGGTACATTTACATTAGTAACTGGAGGTAGAAATATAAAAAGTTTAGTAGGAGTAATATTTCATGAAGCAGCACATTCATGGTATCAACACCTTTTTGGGATCAACGAGACTGTAGATGAATGGTTTGATGAAGGTTTTACAAGCTACGTAGAAGAATTGGGGATGCAGCATATTTTTCTAAAAAAAGGAGTCCACCATTCTAATCCAATGATAGACGCATACCGTGCTTATTATAAATTAGCACTCTCAGGAAAAGAAGAACCTATGAGTCTTCTAGCAGATTACTACAATACAAATTATGGTTATTCTAATCAGGCCTATAACAAAGGAGCCGTTATGGCCGAACAGCTGGGATACATCATTGGTAAAGAAAATCTTTCTAAAACCTTTTTAGAATTCTATAATATTTGGAAATTCAAACACCCTACTCCAAATGACTTTAAAAGAGTCGCAGAGAATGTTTCGGGTATAAATTTAAAGTGGTATTTTAATCTTTTTGTAAATACTACTCGAAAAATTGATTATGCGATTAGCAACGTAGAAGGTCATACTATTAGTATTGAAAATAAATCTGACCTTCCAATGCCTTTAGATATATTAGTAGAGTATGCCGATGGTAGTAAGGAGCTATTCTACATTCCATTACGTGAGATGAGGGGACAAAAACCTGCAGAAGATTATGAGATTTATAATGGCGTAAAACGTACAGTATTATCAGATTGGTTTTGGACAAAACCATCTTACGAATTCAAAACAGCCAAACAACCTGTAAAAGTATGGATAGATCCTACAGAAAGGCTAGCTGATATAGAATCTAGTAATAATTATTTTGAGGTTAAATAATATATACTTTAGTACAATAAAAAAGGGTTGCAAATTGCAACCCTTTTTTATTGTACTAAAGTATAGTTTCAAAATAGGAGATAGTCTTTTCTAAACCTGACCTAAGCTCAATAGATGGGTGCCAGTTAAGCTTATTCTCTGCTAATTCAATATTAGGCTTACGTTGTTTGGGATCATCATTTGGTAAGGGCAAAAACTTTATTGCAGACGTTGAATTAGTCATCTCTAAAATCAAGTTTGCCAATTCTAACATTGTAAATTCACCTGGATTACCAATATTTACCGGTCCAATGAACGTCTTCTCCGAATGCATCATCTTAATCATCCCCTCTACCAAGTCATCAACATATTGAAAGCTTCTCGTTTGCGACCCATCACCATATATGGTAATATCCTTTCCTTCCAAAGCCTGAACAATAAAGTTAGATACTACACGTCCATCATGGCGATGCATACGAGGACCATACGTGTTAAAAATTCGAATTATTTTTATTTCTAAATCATTCTGACGATGGTAATCCATAAATAAGGTCTCAGCACAACGTTTTCCCTCATCATAACATGATCTTATTCCAATGGGGTTGACATTTCCCCAATATTCCTCAACCTGAGGATGTATCATGGGATCACCATATACTTCACTTGTTGAAGCTTGAAGAATTCTAGCATTTACTCTCTTAGCTAACCCTAGCATATTAATAGCCCCCATCACAGAGGTCTTAATTGTCTTAATAGCGTTGTATTGATAATGAATAGGACTTGCAGGACAAGCTAAATTATAAATTTGATCAACCTCCGCATAATAAGGCTCAGTAACATCATGACGTACTAACTCAAAATAAGGATTATTCAATAAATGCATTACATTCTCTTTCGAACCTGTAAAGTAATTATCAAGACAAATGACTTCATTTCCTTCATTTAATAATCGCTCACACAAATGCGATCCAATAAACCCCGCACCTCCCGTAACTAATATTCGTTTACCTAATCCACTCATTATATTTTTTTTAATTTTTCAAAGGTGACTTTTTTGGAATTTTAAAACCAAATTTAGATCCTACATTCTCCTCAGACTCAAAAAAGAATATTCCATGATTCATCTGTACAAAATAATATACTATCCAAAGTCCTAATCCTTTACCTGCTACACTATTAGCTTCAAATCCTTGGTGTAGTACAAAGCGGCTTTTTAGCTTTTCTTGTACTTCCTTTGTCATCCCCTTTCCTGAATCAATAACTTCTACTGTAACTTCATCGGTTGAATTCATTAACTTAACTATAATAGTTGAATTTGGGTTACTAAATTTTTCCGCATTGATCATCAAATTACGTAAAATACTATTCATTATATCCAGATCAAACTGTACTTCTACATCTTGATCTAATTGCAAGTCAAATTGAATATTTCTAAGTTTGGCAGTCGGTAATAATGTTTCCACCATTCCTTCGATAGTTTTATCTAATTTAAGATCTTGAGGTACTTGACTTAGTAGGCCCAAGTTCGATTTTGTCCATTTTAAGAAATTATCCAGCATACAGAATAATTGTTCAGCGACATCATTTCCAGTATATAGAACGTCCAAATATTGCTCTCTACTTTCTGGGTCATCCGCTTTCATCGATAAAATATTAAAAATCATCTTTAACGATGAAATAGGTGTGCGTAAATCGTGCGCCATTATAGCATATAATCTATCTCTATTATCAATTGCTTCTTGTAATTCTTGAGTCTGCCTAATAATAGTTCTATAAGAATCAACGAGCTTCAATTGATGCTTAACCCTTCTTAATAACTCTTCTCTATTAAAAGGTTTAGTGATATAATCAACACCTCCCAAGTCAAATCCTTTAACAATATGTTCAGGAGAATCTAAACTAGTGAGAAATAATACTGGAATATCTTTAAATCGTTCCATAGTTTTCAATCGTTCTGTTAATTGAAAACCATCCATTTCACCCATCATAACATCCATTAAAATGAGATCTATGTTATTATTATCCAGAATGTTTAATGCTTCCTTTGCATTTGGCGCTAAGAAAACAGTTGTAAACTCTTCTTCTAAAATCTTTTTCAAAAGGTAGAGGTTAATTTCTGAATCTTCTACGACTAGAATATTATATTTTGATAATTCAGCACCCATATAATTTATATTCTTATTCATTTATTATCATTAAATCTACTAAAACAGGCAAGTGATCACTATACTTCACATTAACGGTTCTATAACTTACTGCTTTAAAGTTTTTTTTATCAAAAAAAACATAATCAATCCTATAAATTCCGCCAAGGTAGCGATATGTTGATCCATAGCCGTTCCCCGCTTTCAGAAAAGAGTCTTCCAATTCACTAGACAGTACTCCGTAAGTATACGATAATGGAGGATCATTAAAATCTCCTGCCAATATCAAAGGGTCACTGATGTTACTTAACATATTTTTTATAGTGTTTGTTTGTATTTCTCTTTTTAAATAATTGTCAGATACTCGGCTTATAAGATCTACATTATTTGATTGATTCCAGTTGGTAGTCTGTAAATGGCAATTTATTATTTTCACACTTTCCCCTTTATAGTCCAAATCTGCAAACAAAGCATAATGCGGTCTGTATATATGTGATAATGTCCGTAGAGATTTTAAAGGATATTTACTCAAAATAACGAGCCTACTGTCACTATCTACCTCATCTTCACTAATTAAAATGTAAGGCATAAGCTTAAAAGCATTCATAAGTATAGAAGAGTTGTATTCCGACGGTACTTCTTGCAGACATACAATTTCTATTCGCTCTTCATTTATAAATTCCGCGACTCGATCTAAAGACGATAAACCATATTCTGCCTGCATATTATGCACATTATAACTAGCAATCTTTAGAAGTTGACTATTCTGACTCGTCCTTTTACTTAGAGGACTCCATTGGAATACTAAGGGCCAATAAAACACAATTCCAATTAAATTGGTAATAAGCAGAATATAATTTAATTTCCTTCTTAATCCTGTTAAGAGTAATAAGACAAAACTAATAGCAGTAATAAATGGCATCAACAACCCAAACCATTGTAATATAAGGAATTCTGAAGGAGGAATCCACCATGCTAAAATGGCTAGAATAGAAATCAAACCACATAAAAAAAGAAATATCTGCTGTATTTTTATAAATTTCATACTACCTAATAAAAAATATTATTGGTAAACTTACCTAAGATGTTATTTTCTTTTTGACTTTTCCCATACAGCTGTTTTGGGTCTATTCATTAGATAATAGAGGCCTTCTATTGCATTATAATTCATGAAAACAAAATAAAAAGGTATAAAAAACACTTTACTTACCTGTTCCTTATGTCTACTCATAAAACCAATAAAACTCAGTGTATAAAAAAACAACTGAAAAACTAATAACAAAATATAAATCAGTTCTAGATGTCCATTGGAATATAAAACTATAATTATATTCAAAGGCAATAACAAAAATAAAGCGAATGGAGTAATTGTCCAGCGCAGAACACGATGAGATATATATTGAAAGCTTAAACGACCATACTTAGCCACATTAAGAAAGCTTTTTAGCAACCATACAGACTGCCATCCCCCAGCAGCAATACGTACTTTTCTCTTCTTTTCTTCCTCAATATTCAAGGATCCTCGCTCTACTGCATACGCTTGGGGCGCATATGCAATACGGTATCCCTGTTTAAGAATGCCCATAGATATCATGAAATCATCCAATAAAATATCTAAAGGAATGGGTTTAAATAAAGTCCTGCGTACAGCAAATAATTCACCTGCTGCTCCCATAGCAGAATAAAAGATACTATCCCACCTTTTCAAAAGAGATTCATATAACCAATAACTACCTTCTCCTTTGGATGCTATTCCATCTTCCTTATAAAATTCTATTCGCTTCTCACCGGCGACACAGCCAATGGTATCATCTTCAAATTCTTTAGCAATTATTAGCAATGAATCTTGAGATAAAAGACAATTAGCATCTGTAAACACAACAATATCAGAGTTAATTACTTCCATAGCGTGATTAATTGCAGCCGTTTTGCCGAGACGTTCTTTTCGATACAATACCTCAATATCAGAATAATTTGCTAGAAGAATTTCGCTATTATCATTACTTCCGTCAATCACCCAGATAATTTTCAACTTTTCTTTGGGGTAACATAAACTTAAATTATTCTCCATTTTAATTGGGATAACCTCAGCTTCATTATAAGCTGCAATACAAAGGGTAAGAGTTGGATAATCATTTGGATCAATATCCTGAGTATTGACACCTTTAAAAGGGAAAAACTTAGCAAGAAAATATATAACTAAAGCATAGCCCAAATAGGTATATAAAACAATAGATACTAATATCCAAAAAATCGTTATTAGCATAATAAACCTGATATCATATTAAAAATAGAATTCATATTACTTTTTGACA
>CANRHE010000119.1 GCA_947630335.1 uncultured Sphingobacterium sp. | reverse complement strand
TTAAGGAAAGCTATAACGTCCTCTGGCGTAGAGGATGTTGTATTCTTCATGATCTTAGCTTTAATAAATACACGGTATTGTTCGTCTGTAAGGGTTAGAGTACCTAATAGGCTCTCATTAACATCATAGTAATAACCGCCAGTCGTAGTGTCTAGTGTAGACCCATAGCTGTTAGCCCCTTGAGCTCCATCAAAACCAAACCAATCTAAAGCTACAACGTCTGTGAGCTGCCTTGGCTGCCCTACAATATCCCCGATAATGTCTAACTGCTTACCCACTGCTGTATCAATACTCCTATCCTGCATGAGCTGTCTGATAGCGTCTTGTACGTTCAACTGCTCGCTTAACATAAGCTGTAAATACTTATCGAATACAGGCAACCCATCAAAGGCTAGGGTCTTCCTCCCTCTAGCCTCTTCTAGGTAGGGGGTTACATGAAAATCATTAACTGCCATAACTCCCCCTTATGCTATTGTTATAGAAATATTGTTAGCTGAAAATATAGCCATTTCATCATATTCAATGGGTATATTGCTTGTAGACCAGCTTCCCCCAGATCTTCTGATTCTTAATTGATCTACTTGGTGTCCAGACACTGAGTTGATAGGAGTGTATAGCCTACTATAGATAACATCACCACCCACCCTAATATTGTTTGTTCCGTAGGTAATTAGTGCTTCCTTAATTTGGTCTACACCTCCAGAAGGGAAGTTCTCTGTAACTGATAGCGTAATGTCAATCTCGATGTTCACTAAATCTGGTCTTCCAAAGGATATGTCGTGCTTATACCCTTGGCTATCCTCCACCTCCTCAGTTGTATTACCTTGTGGGGCAATACCTAAAGGCTTATTCTTCCAGATAGCGTTTGCAATTTCCCTAGAGTCTCCTCCTAGAACAATTGCCTTAAAGCTGTGTGGGGGGAGGTCATACTCTGAATCATGTGTATTTGTTACATTCTCATACACTGCTACACTCTCCACACCCTCTAAGCTAAACAATGCAGAATATAGGCTGTCGGCAATATTAGATGCACGAATAAACTTACTCTCCCTAAACCTTCTCCTGAGCTCTTCATCAGTCTCTGTGTCTCTTCCAGTAATTGCTGGGAAAGGGTTGGTTACGCTATCCCACCCAAGAATAGGGTTGGCAATATGGGTAATGGTGTTAGCCTCTTGACGTATAGAGCCCACAGTTTGGTTAACTGCTGAAGCCTTACCCTTAATCTTATGGATAAGCACTCCAGTAATTGATATTGCCAGAGAATCATTAATGTTGTTAGACTCCACTGTAATCTGATTAGCACCCAATTGTGTGGTTATTATAGAAGAGTAGATACCAAGCTGTGTATGAAGTTTACTTAACACTGATTGAGGGGTATCACTACCTGTAGCCTCAACTGTTGCTTCAGCAATGTTGTAACCCTGAGTAACCCTAATCATGTAGGTATTTCCTGCTGTAACGGAGTCTAGCCTAATGATTGCCCCAATGCAGTCACTCCTAACTAGCCAGATATCATTATCTACCGTGTAGAATTGGTTATCTGTACTACGTACTGTTGTAATTCCCCTAGGGATTAGCACATTCTCATTACCCCAAACAACAATATCTGCCCTCGTTGGAATAGGAGGGTTTCTAGTAATACCAGCATACATCACTAAGTTGTCTAGAGGAATCCCTCTAGCTGTGTTAGGGTCAAAGGCTTGATACACCTCTTGAATGGCTTCCCATAAATCTGCTAAAGACGGGGATACCAGTCCAATCAGCCTACCTATAGTGGAGCTATCCGAAGTGTCTACTGTATCCTCTGGAGGAACTAAGTCTTGGAAGATTGGTACTGCCTCTCCCCTCAAGTCATCAAGAACCTCATTAAGTCGCTTAATCGTTAAGCCTTCATTTGTTATTCCTGCCATCACCACTCCCCTGCGGAGATAGTGTCTGTCACTCCGCCAATAGTCTTAACCTTAAACGTACAAGAGTAATCTCTACCCCTTAACATACTAGTCCACTCAACAATCTCCAGAACCCCTTTTTCTTTGTATATATGCTCCTGAAGAATTGCATCCACTGTACTTTTACTCACCTTGTGTCCTAAAATTCTCTCTAGGTAAGGAACTCCGTAATCTACATTTAGAAACCACTCCTGATAGAGTGTCCTAAGTCTGATTAATAACCTCTGCCTTACTACCTCTGGGGTTTCTGTAACAACAGGACACTCCCCGTTGATAAAGAGCATATCCTTGTCCTCTCCAACCCCTGTATTTAATTTTAAATCCATATCTTTCCCTAAGCATTAAAAGGTTGGGTATCAGACCCCCCAGAAAGAACGCCTCCATGTCGGTGTTCATCTACGCTCTTACCATTCAGGTTGATATCCCCTGTAATGTTCATCAAACCATTATGAGAGAATGTACCAGTCTGTGTTGCTGTCCCTGTGGCTGATATTGCATACGTACCAGTATTAACTATAAAGCTAGAGCTATTGATAGTCATATCTGATGTTTCAATCTTCATAGAGCTACTAGCATTCACCTCAGCATCTGTACAATTTACAATCACTTTATTAGGTGAGTTAATCTCTACATTTCCATCGGGCTTCAACCTAACCTCAACCTCACTTCCACTACCCAAGTTATGTACCAAGACTACATCATTAGGGCTGTGGTCGTTTGTACGGCTCTGTGGGCTGTTTTTAGACATACCCTGTGGGTATACACTAGGCAGTGCAATACAGTCCCTTATATCGAACCTACGGAGGTCTGTGGGGGATTCTGGAAGGCCATTACCCCTCTTCCACTTATCTAGCCCCCTCATACTCCACACTAAAAGGACTGGACACCCTGCGCTGATAGGGAAGCTAACCCCTCCTAAGTCAGAGATAGGTAGTTGTAGAGGAACATTAAGGATATTTGGTCTTGGAGTATCCTCTGTACCTTCCTCATTCCTCATATTAACTGCTGGCTGTACATCAACCCTCATTGAGCTGTTGTCTACACCAACAACAACTGCTGGCATAGACGTGTATATGTTGGACATTTCATAGGAGAAGCTATTCCCCAGAATTTCTTGTAGTCCTAATTTTCTAGTCACACTTCCTCCTATTTATTTTATTATTGTCCGTAAGCAGATAGTATTAGCTCGCTATACCATTCTGTGCTTCGATAACTACCTTTGTGAACCACCTCTGTGACTTGGTAATAACCACTTAGGTCTTCCCAGTCTAGGTACACCACACTCCCAGCTACAATGGTTGGATTTAACAGTATCTTGCAATGCAATGTAGGCACCCTATTTTGGTC
This sequence comes from uncultured Sphingobacterium sp., assembly GCA_947630335.1. Classification (GTDB taxonomy): domain Bacteria; phylum Bacteroidota; class Bacteroidia; order Sphingobacteriales; family Sphingobacteriaceae; genus Sphingobacterium. The sequence continues at coordinate 4,438 of CANRHE010000119.1, read as the reverse complement.
AGGTTTACTTTGGTCAGACTCACTACGGTGTCTTTTCTTCAACCTTACACGCTTACTATCCTCAGACTTGTATTGAGGTCTCTCAATAACTCCTGAGAATTGACCAATCTTTGGAACTCCGTCCGTAGTCTCTGTATAAGCACCATCCCTGTCAGCTACATATAAAACCCCGTTATCAATCTGCCACTTCATACCACTAGCGTTGCACAATTGATCTAAGCACTGCCTTGGAGTTCCTGATAGTGGCATACCATCAACAACCTCTTTCTCTGCCTGCTCCCCTAGGATTTCTGATTTACTAACCTCTGGTATGTCCGCTACAATTTGTTTGATTGCATCTTTACGGGTCTTACCTGCTGGAACTGTTGTTGATAGTACCCTACCATTGAGCTGAGCCCACATCTCATCTACTGTCAAGGTAGTGATAATATCTGTATTTCTTCTTTGTGTAAGAGCTTCACCACCCTCTTTAGTTTCAATACCTACTACCTGTCCAGAGAAGAGTAGAGGTAATTCATCTCCACCCTTTCTTGTATCCGCATAACCCACTCTAAGTTGAACTACAACGTAATCCTCTTCTAAGAGTGCTTGCCTCTCCCTAGAAAGGTTGTAAATACTCACTTTAGCTTGATTCTTCTTTTCTTTATTATTGTCAGTCTTGGTAACCTCAAACTCTATCTGTAGGTTGGTGATTTCTACAGCCTCTTCATCTGTACCAACAATCAAACTATATACCCTATTCCTTTGAAAAATAGCCACCTATTCCTCCCAGATATAGTAAAGTTTGTAATACTTCCATATTTCAAGATTGTGTGTTACGGTGTTGTTGATATCCTTACCAATCTCTTCAAGCCAAAAATATCCTGTTAGGTTTGGTAGGTAGTAATCAATAAATATTGGGTAATGTTTGACTAAGGATGCACCAAGGACTAGGGGAGTATCGTCCGATAGTCTTAAATCAAAAGACCAACTTTCAATACGCTCATTATAATAAAACCTTATTTTATATGCGTTCCCTTGTAGGCTGATGGTGTAATAATAGTCCCCATCAGTATACAAAGGAAGCTCTCTTCTTTTTCTAACCATCATTAACCTCCGGAGGTTTAGGTCTTTGGTTTGATGTAGCCCAATCATCCTCCACTTCGCTCTCTATATCAACGGCTGGGGAATCAGTTACTGGGGTGTTTTGAGGCCCTTTATTCTTAGACTTAGAAGCTCCCCTTGCTGTAGGTGTACCTTTAGCTGGGGCTGGAGCGTCTACACTCTCTGATGTAGCGAACCTCACCTGTTCAAATGTGAGGGTTACAAACATACCCTCGCCACTATCAACCCCCTCAGATACACTATATCCAGTCATAACAACATCAGGGTAGGCCTTACCCAACTGCCCCATATCTGTCTCATAGATAGTGGATAGGGTCATCCTGTTTTCCCATCTATTTGTCTCCTCGTTGATATAGACACCATTCATAATGGTTTCAAGTAGCTCCTCGATATCTTTACGACTATCCCTGCGTTCTGTAGCACCTATAATAGTTGGGCTACTGTTTGGTAGGAATTGTGTAATACTATCTGGAAGCCACTTTAGGAGTCCTGCTCCAATGTTGTTTACACTAACATGGGTGGGAGGGGGGTTTGCGTTTAAAGGGTTAACCCCATCCACCTGAATACTCCAAGGGATAGGGGATATATCAACACCAGAGAACACACCATCAATACTGAATGTCGGGTTGTTTGCAATGTAGTGGTCTGTTATACTAACACCAGATTCTACTGGGTGTTCTGTAACACTGCCAGACCACGACTTATCGTAAGACGTAACAGCATCTAAAAAGAGTAGCCCTGATAGCTGTCTTGCATCTGTTAAGTCACCAAATTTTATAGCTATCATACTTTCTCCTTACGCCATCACTCCTGCTATATTGTAGGCTACAGCTTTACGCTCTTTATCACTCCAAACGTCTAGCTCCCTCCTAACATGGTCAGTAATTAGCTGAGCCTGTTCTTTTGTAGTCCCTACGGAGTTGATGTTAATGGTTATCTTAGCTTCGTGTTCTGAGCTGTAGGTATTATTTGCGCTAACCCCTGCTATTTGGCTAGGGTCGTTTTGAGGTGCATCAGAAAAAGGGTTAGCCATCCATTCAGGATCATTACCCCCAAATGGGTTCATACCATATTCAGCTTTAGCCCTCTCTATAAGCTGGCCATTACGCTCCTTCCAATCATCAGGGTTGTACTCCCGACCATCAGGGTGAGTATAAGGGGGTCTGTTCCAGAATTTTTTAATTGATTCTAGTATTGACTGCCTTTCTTTTGACTCCTCATTCACTGTACCTAGGTAATTATCTAGAGCTTTCTTACTCTCTAAATCATACCTAAGACCTTCTTCAATCTCAGGAGACCTTTGTCTTACGTAAGCCTTTTCACCCCTGTCATTACCCTTAAATCCAAACTTCCTCCAGTATTCTACACGAGCCAAGGTTTGAGCTTCCAAAGGTAAAGCAGCTTCATCTGCTAGATCTTGGTCTCCCCACAACCTGTTTGTAGCCCAAGTGAAGTAGTTCATAGCATCTGTAACAGGCTCTGTAATTTCCCTAGTTATCTTTTGTATAGTTGTTAGGCCTGAGTCTGGGTCATCTGGGTTTGCTGCATTTCTAATCTTATCTACTGTAATTAGTACTGATTCTGTAAGATTATCCCAAGCATCTATCAGAGGTGAGAAGGTAGACTCATCAAAGTCTCCAAAATTTCTTTGGAAAAAATTACTAATTTCTTCATCACCCTTAGCTGCCCACCTTCTAAATTCAGAGGGGAGTAGGAGCATGTTAGAGAAAGACCATGATACTGTTTCAAAAGCCCTAGCAAGCTTAGGAGCTAAATCAATGGAATCCCTCTGGATAGTTGCCATCACCTGCCAGAATCTGGAAATACCACTCTCTCCACCCTCTTCACCAAACTTCCTCATCCAACGTTCACCTTGGTTATTGGATTGACTACGCCAGTATGGTAGTGTAGTTCGGTAATGCCCCATTAATCCGTCTGACTCTTCTTTCATCCGACGTAATACTGCTGGTAGATATGTAGCAGTGTGTAGCTCCCCCGTCTCGAACATTTTGTCCAAACGAGCCATGTCTCCACCTGCTGCGGTCTCTGCCAAAATCCGCATAAATGTGGGAATTTGTTCTCCCTAAAGAGAGCCCCACCGCAGTAGGGCTCTCAGTATTCAACAGTACTCGCTAGGCACTGCCCGAAAAACCTTATTTATCATAGCTATTAATTAGGTTTTTCCGCTGCATGTCTCCATGCAGTATAGACCATATCTTTCCCCTCAGCATAACCTGTTAGGGGAGACTCTGTTTCGCCTCCGCTTGGGGCTACTCCCTCTCTAGGGATGGCCGTTGAACATAGAAACTGTATTTACTACCAAATGTAATCTTTAGAGATATTTTGATAAACTCGCCTATTCTTAATATCAAATAGCCTATATTTAGTTAACCTATCTCTTCCAATAGCATCATAGATTTTAGAGGACTTCTCTTTATTTTGTAACATAGTGCATATTAATCTAATCTCATCTTCACTAAAGTTTTTACCTTTGCTCCTAATAGTTACATCAGGTAAATCTTTAGTTAGATAAGACCAGTTTCTTCTAGATATAATATCAGATAAAGTAGCTTCATCAATGCCATGCTCATCAGCTATGATTTTCCGTTGACTGTCTCCCAAGCACTTATGGTAAATCTCTAAAACTTGGGCTTCGGTTAGTTTGTTCCTGGGGTTGAATTCTCCATAGGACTTGACTAAACCTTTAGCATAAGCATGATCCATATTTTCTTGAGCAGTACACCACTCTAAATTCTCTACTGAATTGTCTGCCTTATTTCCATTAATATGGTTTACGAAAGGCTTTCTATCGGGATTGGGAGTGTAAGCCATAGCAACTAATCTATGAACTAAATACCCTTTCCTAACTCCTTCATCATTCACAATCTTTACTGATATATACCCTTTGTTGTGGTAACTCTTTAACTTAACAAAATCTTTAGTTTTATTAGAATATACTCTACCACATCTAGATACAAAATAATCCTTAGCAAAATCTATCTGCTTTAATTCGATTCCATTTAGTGTTATACAGATTCCTTGCTGCTGATTGTCCATACTCAACTCCTTATAAAATTATAAGAAGTTATTATACCACAACTTTTTAGAACATTCAAGGCTTACCTCACGGTTACCTTTGTAGTGTGTGATCTTTAGGAGTTTCCAGCAATTAAGAATCTATTGCCCTTTAAGTTTCCCTAAAGGCGGTCTGTAACAAATCAAACCTGTCTTCTGGCCTCTTCCGCCTGAATTTTTCCCTTACCCGTGTTGTTCAGGAGTGTTCGTTAGGCACTCCCCGCACCCTTACGTGCAGCTATGAGTTTCCCCATAGACC
>CANRHE010000118.1 GCA_947630335.1 uncultured Sphingobacterium sp. | reverse complement strand
CTTATGATATTATCGTCGATGGTTCGGATAACTTTGAAACACGCTATCTAGTTAATGATACGTGTGTTGCTTTGGGCAAAACTTTGGTTTACGGTAGTATCCTTGGCTTTGAAGGACAGGTTGCTGTATTTAATTTCAAAGGGAGTAAGAATTTACGTCAGTTATTTCCTGAGCCATCAATGGATGAATTACTTCCTGATTGTGATAGTTTTGGGGTATTGGGTCCCTTGCCAGGTATAGTTGGTAGTATGATGGCGATGCAAACTTTACAGATTATTTGCAGTTTGGAAGTGATGACCAATCAACTTTTATTGATCAATACGAAAGATTGGATGATGGTAAAGGTTGATTTTTAAACAAGTAATAGAAAAGCCTTGTATATATATACAAGGCTTCGCGTAATATTTTATACTTCTTCTTGGTGTTGACTGTGATCCAGCCCAATTATTTCTTCCCTTTCACTGACACGTAAGGGCGTTATCATATCTGTGATCTTAAGGAGTAATAGAGATCCTCCAAAGGCGAAAATGGAAACTCCTACCAGAGCGATCAAATGTGAAATAAATAATTTGGTCTCCCCGTAGATTAAGCCATTGTCAATAACTGCTGGATTGACTTCATTATATGCAAATACCGCTGTCAATATCATACCAACCATACCACCTACGCCATGGCAAGGGAAGACATCTAATGTGTCGTCAATACCAGATTTACTCCTCCATAATACAACTAAATTACTAATTACTGCTGCAGCTAATCCCATAATAAATGAATGCGGTATTGTTACAAACCCTGCGCCTGGAGTTATAGCTACTAATCCTACTACAGCCCCAATACATGCACCCATGGCGGAGGGTTTTTTGCCTCGAATCATATCAAAAAATAGCCATGTAATTGCTCCAGCAGCAGAAGCTGTACTCGTGGTTGCAAATGCATAGGCTGCTAATTCATTTGCTCCTCCAGCAGACCCAGCATTAAAACCAAACCAGCCAAACCAAAGCAGTCCTGTTCCGAGAATTACATAGGTGATATATGCAGGACTATGATTGGTGTTTTTTCTTTTCCCTAAATATAGAGCGGATGCTAGAGCTGCCCAGCCTGCTGACAGATGAACAACCGTACCTCCTGCAAAATCGAGCACGCCCATTTTAGCAAGAATTCCGTCAGGATGCCATGTGGCATGAGCTAAGGGTGTGTATATTAATATTACAAATAGCGTAAGAAATATTAAGTAAGCGTTGAATTTAATTCTTTCTGCAAATGCTCCTGTAATTAACGCTGGAGTAATGACAGCGAATTTTAATTGAAACATGGCAAATAGTATAAGAGGAACAGTTGGCATGGCAGGCCAAGAATTATTACCTAGTGTTCCTTTCATCATGAAATAGGTGGTTGGATTTCCAATGATGCCACCTATATCTTCTCCGAATGCTAGACTAAAACCGAAAAATATCCAAATGATAGTCACTAATCCCATGCATACGAAGCTTTGCAACATCGTGGAGATTACGTTTTTCTTATGAACCATGCCTCCGTAAAAAAACGCTAAACCTGGTGTCATTAATAATACTAGGGCAGTGGAGGTGAGCAGCCATGCTGTATCTCCCGTGTTTAAATGGTCTCCACTAATGTGTGCAACTTCTGTTTCTGGTATAAAGCAAATTAAAGCTAGAAATAGTAGGATAAAAAAAGGTGTTTTTTTCATTTTTTTAATTGTTAGTTATTTGTGTTGTCTTTTTGTTTTTTTATTTGGCTATTGTTGTTGTTTATTATGTTTGTTCTTTCTTTTAGTTCATTTTTTTGTGTTTAAATGAGTGTTTTGTTTTTGTTTTTTTAGTGTTTAATTGTTTTTTGGTATTTTTTTTATTTTTTTATTATTGTTTTTGTGTCTGTTTTATATTTTTTACAGTTTTTTAATAGATTTTGGTGTTTTTAAAATGATGTTTTATGCTTTTTTAGTGTTTATTAGTTGTTTTTTTTAATATTTTTTTAAAAGTACAAAAATATATTGAAATTTAATTATTTTCTATAATTAGTATGTTTTGTTGTGTTTTTTGTATTTTTTACTTCTTTTTATTATTATTTGTGTATTAAATATTATTTTCTATTTATATATTTATAAAATGATTGAAGGTATTTATAACAATAAAGGACTATATGATCCTAACTTTGAGCATGACGCCTGCGGAGTGGGCTTTGTCGCTCATATTAAAGGTTGCAAATCGCACGAACAAGTGAAAGATGCTTTGACTATGTTGGAGAACATGGAGCATCGAGGGGCCTGTGGTTGTGATTCGGAAAGTGGTGATGGCGCTGGTATTATGATTCAACTCCCTCATGAATTTTTGTGGGAAGAATGCATCAATTTAGGTATACAACTGCAAGAGCCAGGGTATTATGGTGTAGGAATGGTTTTTCTCCCCAAAGAAGGAGAGGTTAACAAACGATGTCGGGATTTGATAGAGGAAGCCTCTGTAGAAAGAGGTATGAAATTCCTTGGATATCGTCCAGTACCAGTTAATCGTGAAGGTATTGGACCGACAGCCCTCAGTGCAGAACCAGAAATAGTTCAATTTTTTGTCAGCAGACCAGATGGCATTTCCAACACTGAAGAATTTGAACGAAAACTTTTTGTCCTACGTCGCCAGATCATTCAAAAAGTTAAACAAACACAAGAATACCCTCTCCCACTTTACTTTGCATCGCTTTCTTGCAAAACAATTATTTACAAAGGTCAATTAACAACATACCAAGTCGGAACTTACTATCATGATTTACGTGATTCTCGCGTAGTATCTGCTTTTGGTTTAGTTCACTCGCGCTTTTCCACCAATACTTTTCCTTCTTGGTCTCTAGCTCAACCCTTTCGTATGCTGGCACACAATGGTGAGATTAATACGTTGACTGGTAATCTAAACTGGTTTTATGCGGGAATGCGCGCTTTGTCATCGCCGTATTTTACGGAAGAAGAAATGCAAATCTTACTACCTGTTGTTGACCAAGGACAGTCGGATTCGGCATGCCTTGATAATGTTGCTGAACTTCTTTTACATAGTGGGCGGAGTTTGTCGCACGTGATGATGATGTTAGTCCCTGAAGCTTGGGATAGCAATACGCTAATGGATCCTTTAAAACGTGCTTTTTATGAATATCACGCAACTTTAATGGAACCATGGGACGGTCCAGCTGCTCTTTGTTTTACGGATGGTAAACATATTGGAGCCACTTTAGATCGTAATGGATTACGTCCGCTACGGTATGCTATTACTGCTGATGATCGTGTTGTTGTTGCTTCTGAAGCTGGGGCCTTTCCGATCGATGAGTCGCTGATCATCAAGAAGGGACGTCAACAAGCTGGTAAGATTTTTCTTGTCGATATGGAGCAAGGTCGCATCATTACAGATGATGAAATAAAAAATGAACTCATTAAGAAACAGCCTTACAGGGAATGGTTAGATAATTATAAGATTAAACTGGAAGAATTGGAAGAGCCTCGTGTAACCTATACCTATCTTTCTAAAGAGTCTGTATTTAAATACCAAAAAACATTTGGATTCTCTCGTGAGGATTTGGAAACTATCCTTACTCCAATGGCGCTAACAGGATATGAACCGACAGGATCTATGGGGTCTGATGTTCCTCTCGCTATCCTATCTGATCAGCCACAGCATATATCGAGCTATTTTAAACAATTCTTTGCCCAAGTAACTAACCCCCCAATTGATCCTATTCGTGAACGACTGGTTATGAGTTTAGCGACTTTCATCGGTAATGCGGGTAATATATTAATTGAGGATAAGAAATTCTGCCATTGTGTGACCTTGCCCCATCCGATTCTTACTTCCAAAGAACTGGAGAAACTGCGCTCGATTGATACGGGATTATTTCAGGCGAAGACTATTCAGTCTTATTTCCGTTCAGATGGAAAGCCTGGCGCATTAGCTGCTGGCTTAGAACGTTTGTGCCGGTATGCTGATGACGCCGTGCGTGATGGTTTTGAAGTGTTGATTCTTTCGGATCGTGCTATCGATTCCAAACATGCTGCTATACCTTCTTTGCTTGCCGTATCTGCAGTTCACCATCATTTGATAAAAACAGGAAATCGTGGTGCTGTAGGGCTAGTTGTTGAAGCTGGCGATACCTGGGAAGTCCACCATTTTGCATGTCTATTAGCATTTGGCGCTACCGCTATTAACCCCTATATGGCATTGGCGAGTATCCGTACCATGAAGGAACAAAACAATTTAGATACTCAGCTTACTTGGCCTGAATTAGCCAATAATTATGTTAAAGCGGTTAATAATGGTTTACTGAAAATTTTCTCCAAAATGGGAATATCGACCTTGCAATCTTATCATGGTGCTCAGATCTTTGAAGTTCTTGGGATAGATAAATCTGTAGTCGATGAATTTTTCTGTGGTGCAGTCTCCCGTATCGAGGGTATGACATTAGATGATCTTGCTCAAGAAGCGCTCTCCAAGCACTGGCGTGGCTTTGAAAAAAGTCGTACCCCGCAAAATCTATTGCCTGAAGGCGGTGTGTACCAATGGAAACTTCGCGGTGAAGGTCACCTCTGGAATCCAGATACTATTCATTTATTGCAACAGGCCTGTCGTAATGGAGACTATACTGCCTATAAAAAATATGCACAAAAAATTAATGAACAGAAGGAACGTATGTTTACGCTACGTGGGTTGCTTGATTTTGCAAAACATCGTAATTCTATTCCTTTAGAGGAGGTAGAGCCGGCAGGTGAAATTTTAAAACGTTTTGCTACAGGCGCTATGTCCTTTGGGTCCATTTCGCATGAGGCACACAGTACACTAGCTATAGCAATGAACCGCATAGGTGCAAAGTCTAATACGGGTGAAGGGGGCGAAGATGAGCTTCGTTATCAACGGTTGCCAAACGGAGATTCTATGCGATCGGCAATTAAGCAAGTGGCTTCGGCTCGTTTCGGTGTAACGTCAAATTATTTGACACAAGCTGACGAATTACAGATTAAAATGGCTCAGGGTGCAAAACCTGGTGAAGGGGGACAATTACCAGGTTTTAAAGTTGATGCTTGGATTGCCAAAACTAGGCACTCTACACCTGGGGTTGGATTAATATCGCCCCCACCTCACCATGATATTTATTCTATCGAGGATTTAGCTCAATTAATCTTTGATTTAAAGAATGCTAACCGCCAAGCAAGGATTAATGTTAAATTAGTTTCCAAAGCGGGCGTTGGTACGATCGCCGCTGGAGTAGCTAAAGCGCATGCAGATGTAATTCTTATTGCAGGATTTGATGGCGGTACTGGAGCCTCTCCAATTAGTTCCATCAAACATGCAGGGTTACCTTGGGAATTAGGTCTTGCGGAGGCCCATCAGACGCTTGTGAAAAATAAATTGCGAAGCCGAGTAGTATTGCAGGTTGATGGCCAGCTAAAAACTGGTCGTGATATCGTTGTAGCCACCCTGTTAGGAGCGGAAGAGTGGGGGGTATCCACAGCATCTTTAGTAGCAGGGGGCTGCATCATGATGCGAAAATGCCACTTGAACACATGCCCTGTAGGTGTAGCCACGCAAGATCCAGAACTACGTAGGTTGTTCTCTGGTAAACCAGAAGATATTGTCAATTTATTCACATTCTTAGCAGAAGAAGTCCGTGAATTAATGGCTTATCTAGGCTTTCGTACTGTTAATGAAATGGTAGGAAGAGCACAGTTTTTGAAAAAACGAGAAAATATAGCCCATTGGAAGGCAAAGAAAATTCATTTTGCCGATATCTTACACGTAGAACGTAACGAGCATGGCCAATCCTTATACAATACAGAAGAGCAGGATCATGGTATGGCTATGATTTTGGACTGGGATTTAATAAAACACTCCAAATTAGCACTTGAAAGTAGAACACCAGTATTTGGTACATTTAAAGTGAAGAATACCGATCGTACTATAGGTACAATGTTGTCAAATGAGATTTCTAAACTTTATGGTTCGGATGGCTTGCCAGACAATACAATCAACTTCAAATTTGAAGGGTCGGCAGGACAGAGCTTCGGAGCATTTTCTACAAAAGGGCTATCATTTGAATTGCAAGGTGAGGCTAATGATTATGTCGGGAAGGGTTTGTCAGGTGCACAGTTAGCAATTTATCCAGCAGCAGAAAGTACTCTTGTGCCCGAAGATAATATTATCATTGGTAACGTTGCCCTATTTGGAGCAACATCAGGGCATCTTTTTGTGAATGGACAAGCGGGAGAACGCTTTGCTGTGCGTAATTCTGGGGCAACGGCTGTTGTAGAGGGAGTCGGTGACCATGGATGTGAATATATGACTGGAGGCTGTGCCCTAATATTAGGTGCAGTGGGGCGTAATTTTGCGGCTGGAATGAGTGGTGGTATCGCTTGGGTGTATGATATTAATGAAGATTTTCGTGCTAACTGCAATCTCGAAATGGTCGATCTAGATCCCTTAGAATCTGAAGATGAAACCTCCATTATCACTTTGTTGAAACGTCATATTTTACTTACACATAGCCGTAGAGCCAATTTTATTCTACAAAATTGGTCTATAGAAAAAAATAAATTTATTAAAGTATTCCCTAAAGAATACAAAAGAATCATTCGTCAAAATCTAATTAAAGCATAATTTAGGAAGCATAAATCATGGGAAAAATTACAGGATTTAAAGAATTTGAGCGTGTGCTTCCTACAAAAGAAGCTGTAGAAGTTCGCTTACAACACTTTAAGGAGTTCAGTAAAGGCTATTCTGAAAACGAACTCCATAAACAAGCTGCTCGATGCATGGATTGTGGTATTCCATTTTGTCATTCAGGTTGCCCTTTGGGTAATGTTATTCCTGAATTTAATGATGCTGTATACGACGGAAAATGGGAGGAGGCTTATCAGATCTTATCTTCTACAAATAATTTTCCGGAATTTACTGGTAGAATATGTCCTGCACCATGTGAATCCGCATGTGTACTAGGTATACATAGTCATCCGATTGCTATTGAAGAGATTGAGAAACATATTATTGAGATCGCTTTCAAAAACGGCTATGTCAAAGTGCATAAAAGCTATATAAAAACAGGTAAACGTATTGCCGTTGTCGGCTCAGGGCCTGCAGGGCTTGCGGCAGCAGTACAACTTAATAAAGCTGGGCACGATGTTGTTGTGTTCGAGCGTGCGGATCAGGTCGGAGGCTTACTGCGCTACGGTATTCCAGATTTTAAGTTAGAAAAAGCAGTTATTGATCGTCGTGTCGATTTGATGAAAGAATCGGGTATTGAATTTAGGGTGAATACAGAAGTTGGAAAAGATATCAGCGGTAAAGAATTGAAAGCTTATGATGCAGTAGTGTTGGCTACTGGTTCAACGGTTCCATGGCCTATGCAATTGCCTGGTCATGACGCGAAGGGTATACATTTTGCAATGAAATTTTTAACCCAGCAGAACAAAGAAGTAAACGGTATCCCCGTTGAAGAAGATCGTATATCGGCTACCGGTAAACATGTGGTTGTGATAGGTGATGGGGATACGGGTTCGGATTGTATCGGAACTTCCAATCGACAACGTGCAAAAAGTATTACACAGATAGCTCGCAAACCTATACCATCCAAAGAACGATTAAAGAGTAATCCGTGGCCCTTAGATAAGGTAATCTTTACCACTTCTACTTCTCAAGAAGAAGGATGCGAAAGACTTTGGGCGACAGAAACCCAAGAGTTTGTTAAAGGAGAAAATGGTGATGTCAGAGGGGTGAAAATTAAGGA
>CANRHE010000117.1 GCA_947630335.1 uncultured Sphingobacterium sp. | reverse complement strand
AAATACTCTTCCCATATTGTAACAAATTTAATCCTTTATTTCTTAAATCTGTCTCCACTCAAAGGTAGCAACTCCATATACTCGAAGAGTTGTCGAAGAGTTGTCGAAGAGTTGTCGAAGAGTTGTCGAAGGGTTGTCGAATCGGTCTCGAAGGGTTGTCGAAGCAGTCTCGAAGGAGTGTCGAAGCGGTCTCGAAGCAGTCTCGAATATTGGTGCTAGAAAAGGGGAGTTACATGCTTATTATGGGAGTTTTTGTCCCAATTTGAGGGAAAATGATTCCAATGCTGTCATTTTTTGGAAATAGTATTTTACGGACTTAATTTAGCATTCGAAATGAAACTAGACTGATGGTATGATTGATCTCCATATTTCATTGTCAGAAGAGAGAATTTTGTTCTTTGAAATATTGTTTTTTACGGGTGATTTGTACTCCAAAAGTTGCCTTCACTTGAGATGTGAGTCAAATGTTTTTCACGATAAGTAAAGTATATTATTAGTTGAAATAGGTGATTGTGAAGTAAATCATGATAATTTAAGAACATTTGTTTAAAACATCTGTCTTTTTGAAAAAAAATAGGGTTTACCAAAAAGATGATAAACCCTAATTGTAATAATCCTAATTAGTATTAGTTAATAACCTGGATTTTGTTGAGTTTTTAAAGTTGGGTTTGCATTAATCTCCGTTAGAGGTATAGGTAGTATAGTTTTAGCAAATGTTCTATCAATTGTTGCTGGACGGGTGGTAATATTTAATCCACCAAATGCATCGTCAAAAGTAATTGATTTGTTCAGACGCAACATGTCCCAATATATTAATCCTTCACTATAAAATTCCTTTTTCTTTTCTTTAAGAATCACATCTTCATTTATCGATGAGCTAGTATAAGCCGGAAGATTAGGAGACCTCTTGCTAATTTCGTTTAACAAGTTGGCTGCTTCTGATATATTTGGTATCGCTTTTTTAAGGGAAGCTTCAGCAGCTGTCAAGTAAATTTCAGATAAACGGACAACTTTTATGTTTACTGCAGTATTATTATTAGATCCTTTATCGCCTATGGAATTGATAGGTAGGGCATTCGTCGTGTTTGTGCTTCCTAAGTATTTATATGCGGCACCCATTCTTGTAGCCGATTTTTCATCTCTACCAAATATAGCATGACGTACATCTTTACTATCTTCATTAAGAGCATTTATGTAATCTGTGCTGGCATAGAACATTCCCCCTTGACCACCTAATCTACGCATCACATAATAACCCAAAGAAGCTGTTCCAAGATCTGCCTCTCCTTCATTAATTGATAGTTCATAGATAGACTCATTACCAAACATTGAGGACCAAGATGCAGTCCATTTATCATTTTCATATAAGGAATAAGTTTTGCTATCTATGATTTCTTTTGACGTAGAATAAGCATTATTATAATCTGCCATTGTCAAGTATACACGACTTTGAATAGCTAGATTTCCATAATAGTTGATATAACCTGGGTCTTTAGCTACACTCTTTGTTAAAAGTAATTGTCCTTCTTTTAAATCTTTAAGGATTTGGGTATAAACTTCTTCAACAGTATTTCGAGCTGGCTGATAATTATAATTAACGGTTGAGAGAATTAATGGAACGCCTAAACTAGATTTATCTTGGGTATATGTTTTTCCGTAAAGCTTTACTAAATCAAAATATAACATTGCGCGTGTAGTTAAAGCTTGTCCTTCAACATTGCTGAAATTTATATTAGGATAGTTTATTTTAGCCGTTGCAATTTTTTCTAGAATTAGATTAGTTTGGTTGATACAACTATATATGGTTGACCAAAAACCAGAAAAACTGTTTGTGGTAGGTGTTTGATTGAATGAATATAATGCATCTAACCCTCTGCCTTGTGAATAAACGGTCATTAGTCCAGCTTTAACATCGCTATATAAAATATAATTACGACCATAATAATTTGAGGATAGCATTTGGCGGTTCAAGCCATTAATTAAGTTTTTTGCATCCGTTATACTCGATATGGGGCTATTAGCATCTACACTATTCCCTGGTTTGACGTCAAGAAAGTCTTTGCAACTGGTGACTCCAAAAAGTAATGCTGCTGATAGAAGTGATATTTTTAAAAATTTCATAACAATAGATAATTAAGGTTAAAAACCGATTTCAATTCCGAATGTGTAGGTTTTTCCAAATGGAATTTCCCATCCTTTTGTTGCATACTGACCTACTTCTGGATCGGCATTTTTATACTTAGATGTAGTGAATAAGTTAGTTCCATTAAAATACAGTCGTGTACTGCGAATACCTATTTTATGTAGTGTCGACTGAGGTAGCTTATAACTTAAGTTTATGTTTTTTAATCTTAAGAAGGATGCATCATATAATTGTCTTGAACTATATTGTTGCGCATCAGTTAAATCATTTCCGTCTAATTTTGGATAGGTGGCATCTTTATGGTTTTCTGTCCACATATTATCGTAAAAAGCCTCTGAGCGAATTCTTTCCCAATAGTAACCATCATCGGCAACATCTTTATTCGCACCATCATAAATCTTACCTCCTAATTTGTAGATAAAATTAAATCCTAGTGCAAAACTTTTGTATTCGAAATCTGTATTAATACCGCCAGATACCTTTGGTATACCGTTTCCAATAATCACATAGTCAGCTTTCTGGTAACTGTAGCTTGCATTACGTCCGTTGTAAACGAAGTCATTGTTATTATTGTTCGTGTAGTATACATTCTTACCATTTGTAGGATCGACTCCAGCCCATTCATAACCATAGAAAGCTAGTGTAGATTGGCCTTCTTTATAAATAAATTGTGATCTTGCATCACCACCTGTAGGATCTGTCCAAATAATTTCTTTTCCGTCATTTAATTTTTGAACTTTCGATGAAATGAAAGCAGCGTTAACGTTAGCTGACCATCTAAAGTCTTGTTTTTGAATGATATCACCACCTAATTCTATTTCTAAACCTTGGTTGTTAATTTGTCCTACATTTCGTAGTACCGAACTAAATCCAGTGGTTTGCGAGGTAGGTACATCTTGTAAAAGATCTTTTGAAGTTCTATTAAAGTATTCTACTGAACCTGTTAATCTATTATTGAATAAACCGAATTCTAAACCAAAATTGGAAGTATAAGATGTTTCCCAACGTATGTCAGCATCGGGGTTAGAGACGATGAATCCTCCAGGTTGACCCTTGTAATTATAGGTGTAATTAATTAATCTTCTCCATCCAAAATCACTAGTTGGTAAAGTACCGTTTACGCCGTAAGAAGCTTTGAGTCTTAAAGCGTTGATTGTACTGTTATCTTGGAGTAATACTTTCTTCAAGTTTATGGCTCCTGCAAGTGACCAGAAATCACCCCACCGTGTGTTAGGGCCTAATTTTGATGCTCCATCTTTTCTATAGGATGCCGATGCGTAATATGTCTCGTCATAATTATATTCAGCACGTGACAATACAGATAACATATTATACCCCCAACTGTATGCATTTGCATCAAATTTACCAGTTGAAGATACGAATGGTAATTCCGTACTACCTATTCCTCGACCTGTAGCTCTAATAAAATCAGTCTTATTTTTTTCTGCTTCAAAACCAGCTAATATATTTACGTTATGTAAGCCAAAGGATGTGTTATAATTTATAGTGTTGGAGGAAACTAATTTTTCTATACCCGTACTTAATTGTTGAGCAAAACCATTATCTGTTAGACCATTGTAGTGTTGTGGACTGTAATACAAATAGTCTTTAATTTCGGTGTTATCATAAGAAAAAACGGTCTTCGCAGTCAAATTGGGTAAAATATTCCATGTTAAATTAGTGATGGCTGATACTTTATTTGTCTTTGAATTATTATCCCATTGAGTGTTATAATAATTAGCATTATAAGCCAAACTACCATATCTTGCAGTATAAGGTTGTCCAGTTTTATAATCTGTGGGCCAATATAACGGCCATAATAAATTTTGAGTTTGAAAGAAATAATTACTTCCTGTACTTCTCGTATCGTTAAAGCCTGATTTGTTATTATTAGAAATATTAATATTTGCTCCAAACTCTAAGTTGTTAGTTATTTTCTGAGAAAAATTTAATCGACCAGAAATTCGCTTATAATTATTTTCGACAACACGTCCTTTATCAGTAGTATAGCCTAAAGATGAGAAATACTTGGTGTCCTCAGTACCTCCGCTAAGAGATACATCATTATTTTGAAATACAGCAGTTCTAAATAAATCTTCTTGCCAATTATAATATTTACCTTCTCTATTTTCAATCCCATCTGTCATTCCGAGAATATTAACATTATCATACCGACCGACTCCAGCTGTTTCAAAGCGATATCCATGCATATTAAATTTAGCATTCAATCGTCTTAGTGCGTCTGCATTAGCCGTTGCTTCGTCTTTGTTGGCAGAGGTATTATAGTCATAAAATACCTGATACAGCATGTTTACTTGATCTTGTACGGATGCTGTTTCAAAGTTTTTGGTCGCCCATGACGGCGTGAATCCGACAGATGATCTAAAGTCTACAGTTGGCTTACCAGATTTACCTTTTTTAGTTGTAATTAGAATAACACCATTAGCAGCTCTTGATCCATATAATGAGGAAGCTGCAGCATCTTTTAGAACTGTAATAGTTTCAATATCGTTTGGATTTAAACTACTCATAACATTGTTAGTAGTTCTCAGATAATCTTCCATTTGCCCTGCAGAACCAGAAATAACTGGTACTCCATCTATGACATAGAGTGGTTCATTCGAAGCATTCATAGAGCCTATTCCGCGAATTCGAATATTAGAAGCGGATCCAGCTTGTCCAGAGCTTGACGTTACCTGTAGACCTGCTACTCGACCGTTTAGTGCATTTTCAAAGGATGTTGTAGGTACATCTTTGATATTTTTGTTAGAAACCGTACTTGCGGAACCTGTAAAGTTACTTTTCTTGGCGGTACCATAAGCAACGACCATGACTTCATCCAAGGCTTCACCAGATTCTTTTAGTGAGACTGAAATTGTTTTGCGTCCGTTGATTTTAATTTCTTGCGGTGCATAGCCAACAGCGGAAACTGTTAGGGTTGCGTTCTGATCGGCATTGATACTGAACAAGCCGTTTGAATTGGTAGAGGTACCTTGTTTCGTCCCTTTGATGGTAATGGTCACTCCTTGTAAAGGAGCGCCATTATCATCTGTTACCTTACCTGCTACCGAAATTTGTTGTGCATTGACGATCTGCATAGAGCTACAAGCCAAGACACACATTGCTGTGAGTAGGTTACGTTTCATCATAAATTGGTTTATTAGTTAGTTTTAATTTTTTTTTAAAGCTTATGCTTTGGGTACTATTCCTATACCTGGACGATCGGGTAACAAACAATTTCCATCTATTACTTCCATACCATCGTAGATATCATTAGCTATCAATAAAGCGCCATCCAAATCTGCCCAATCTGTTAATGGAGCAAGTTGCGCCGCTGCAGTGATAGCACATGAGGTTTCTGTCATGCAACCTAGCATAACTTTCATCTCTAACGATCTTGCTAATTCAGCCATTTGCTTGGCTTCTCTCATACCCGTACATTTCATCAATTTGATATTAATGCCTGTGTATACATCTTTTAGTTTAGTAACATCTGCTAGACGTTGGCAAGCTTCGTCAGCAATTGTAGGGATAGGAGAGTGCTCTGTAAGCCATGCATTCTCATCAATCATCTCTTTGGGCATGGGTTGTTCCAAGAAAACGACATTTCTTTCTTTCAACCAATGAGCCATTTCCAGAGCTTCTTCTTTATTTTTCCACCCTTGATTTACATCTGCACAAAGCGGTACGTCAGTCATTGAACGTATAGTATCAATAATCATTTTGTCAGTTTCCAATCCAAGTTTAACTTTTAGGATTTTGAACTGATCAGCTTCTTTTACTTTTTGACGAATCACTTCCTCGGTGTCTATACCGATAGTATAGGAGGTAGGAGGTGTCTGGAGAGGGGCTAATCCCCATATTTTGTAAAAGGGTTGATTCATTATCTTGCCCAATAAATCATGTAAAGCAATATCTACTGAAGCTTTGGCAGCGGTATTTTTATCAGCTAATGAATCAATATAGCTGAGTATCTCTTGGGTTTGAAAAGGAGAATTGAAATGAGATAAATCAATTTTATTCAGAAAACTAATAACTGATTCTTGTGTCTCTCCTAAGTAAGGTGGCATGCTAGCCTCGCCATATCCTACTAATCCGTCAAATTCTAACTCTGTTAATACAACAGGTGTAGTCGTACGACTAAAAGATGCGACAGTAAATACGTGACGCATTTCTAATGTATAGGGTTTGAAACGTAGCGTGAATTTGCCTAGTTTCTTAGATATCCATTGCGCAGAATTCATTATTTCTTTATTTAGTATAGTATGAACTGTCTTTAACTTTTTCTACGGCTTGATCGTTAGACCCAATATATCTGCGTGCAGCAACTACTGTTCTCGTTTGAAAATCGTCATAGTTAGGAGCTGACTTGAGCATAGAATTAATACGAACGGTACCTGCAGAGTGAATAAACTCTCCATTACCAATGTACAATGCTACGTGAGTAACTCTAGCATTTGGATTATTAGCTTTGCCTCCTGCAAAGAATAATAAATCTGCTGGTTTTAGGTTTTGCAATGCGATCTCGGGATCAAAATTGCCATCTGGGCCAAGAATTTCTATCTTATCTCCAACTAATACTTGCTGAGAAGCATCTCTTGGGATAATGTAGCCATTCATGTAATAGGATGTTTTGGTAAAACCGCTACAATCTACTCCTTTCACGGATGTTCCTCCCCAAAGGTAGGGTAATCCCAACATGGTATAAGCGCTTGATAATACATTATCTGCTGTTAATTGACGGGTGTCTATCCATTTATCTAATGCAATGGCTTCATCTTTGGGAATGAACGCGATCCTTCCATCAGGATAAGCGACTTCATAGAAACCTTTTGTTTCTTTCTGTAACGCTAATATATTCCCGTAGACAAGATCAGATACTCGGATACTATTTTTATCAGGTTTGGAATAGGACTTTCCAAAATCTGTCGTGTAAATTATTTTTTTAGCGTTTTTCCACTTTTCCATTTCGGTAGGAGTGAATGCTTTTACAGAGGCTGTCGGTACATACGAAATATAACCTTCGGGAGTACGCACACGATATTCACCTTTGATTTTTTGTAAAATATCCACTTGGGTCCCAAGTAATGATTGGGTAGCCATCTCAGCATCATGACCAGGACGCGTACGCATGTTAGCTACCGAGAGATTGATGACGCCTTGGGTATGCTGAGCAACAGATGTATCAGGTAATAAAAAATAAGTGATCGAAGAGTTAAGTGGGCTCAATTCATTTTTTAAGTAATCTATTGCTTCTTTTTCAGTACTTAGAATGGTGTAATTATTATTTGCAATATCCGAATTTGATAGTTCAACTATTTTAATCCTTTTATCCGGTGCATATAATGTTTTAGTTGTATTTATTTTACCTACAATCTTTTTGTAGGCTGTCGAATCGACTTGAGCAAAGGAGTTGTTGAGGCAACCTGTTAATAATAATGCTGTTAGGTAGTGATATTTGTGTTTGCTTATCATAATTGTGATTATCAAATCCTAATTTAGTATAAATAATGCATAAAGTTGCAATTAAATGACCTGTTTTTTGTGAATTAAGTTTTGTTCGCCGCTACATATAGAGAATAAAACTCATTTTATAAACTAAAATATCAAAGTATGTCGGTTTTTGCAATTCTTGAGCAATCAATTAATCTTTTGTCAAAAATATCATTAGC
>CANRHE010000116.1 GCA_947630335.1 uncultured Sphingobacterium sp. | reverse complement strand
CGTCCTTTACACACCAATGCAGTTATTTTTGCTTTTGTAGGTAATGCCATCTTTATGGGTATTTACTACTCTTTACAACGTGTGCTAAAGGCTCGTATGTTTAATGATGTGCTGAGTAATATTCACTTCTGGGGTTGGCAGCTTATAATTGTAGCAGCAGCTATTACTCTTCCTCTCGGCTTTACTACTTCGCACGAGTACGCTGAATTAGAATGGCCTATAGATATAGCCGTAGTTGTAATATGGGTTGTTTTTGGAGTTAATATGTTTGGTACGATTATCAAACGTAGAGAGCGTCATATGTATGTAGCAGTATGGTTCTATATCGCTACGTGGGTTACAGTGGCAGTACTTTATATTACCAACTCTGTTCAGATTCCTGTTTCTACATGGAAAAGTTACTATGTTTATGCAGGGGTTCAAGATGCACTAGTACAATGGTGGTATGGGCATAATGCGGTTGCTTTCTTTTTGACAACTCCATTTTTAGGTATGATGTATTACTTTTTACCTAAGATGGCCAATCGTCCTATTTATTCCTATAAATTAAGTATTCTTCACTTTTGGTCTTTAATATTCATTTATATTTGGGCTGGACCACACCATTTATTATACACAGCTTTACCTTCTTGGGTACAATCATTAGGTGTAGTTTTTTCAGTTATGTTGATTGCTCCTTCTTGGGGAGGTATGATTAATGGGTTGTTAACTCTTCGTGGTGCTTGGGATAAAGTACGATCAGAACCCATACTGAAGTTTATGGTAGTTGCTCTGACAGCATATGGAATGGCTACTTTTGAAGGGCCTATGTTGTCGTTAAAGCAAGTTAATGCAATTGCCCACTTTACTGATTGGATAGTTGCACACGTGCATGTTGGTGCATTGGGGTGGAATGGGTTTATGACATTTGCGGTATTATACTGGTTATTACCTAGAATCTATAAGACTGAATTATACTCTAAAAAACTTGCGAATGTTCACTTTTGGATTGGCACTTTAGGTATTTTGTTTTATGCAATACCTTTATATTGGGCGGCTGTGGTTCAAGGTTTAATGCTGAAAGAGTTTACTCCAGAGGGTGTATTGAAATATCCAAATTTCCTAACAACAACCTTAGAAATCATTCCAATGTATGCTATGCGTGCTTTTGGTGGAGGTTTATACCTTATTGGGGTTCTTATTATGACCTATAATTTGGTTAAAACTATGAAATCTGGTAAGCTAGTAGCCAATGAAGCTGCTGAAGCCCCTGCTTTAGAACCTATAGTGACTAATGAGCGTTCTGTACACCGTAGATTGGAACGCAAACCTATTTTGTTCTTAGTTTTGGCACTAATCGCTATTCTAATAGGTGGATTAGTTGAAATGATTCCAACTTTTACCATTGCAGATAATGTACCTAAAATTAAAAGTGTAAAGCCTTATACAGCTTTAGAATTACAAGGACGGGATTTATATATTAGAGAGGGATGTGTGGGTTGTCATAGTCAAACTATTAGACCTTTCCGTTCAGAAACAGCACGATATGGTGAATATAGTAAAGCAGGTGAATTTGTTTATGATCATCCTTTCTTGTGGGGGTCTAAACGTACAGGCCCAGATTTACAAAGAATTGGAGGTAAGTATCCTGATAAGTGGCATTTTGATCACATGTTAGATCCAACCATTACTTCGCCAGGAAGTATAATGCCACCGTATCCATGGTTAATTGAGCAAACATTAGATAATTCAACTTTGGTTGATAAGATGAGAGCTATGAAAACTATAGGTGTTCCTTACACGGATGAGGAAATAAATAATGCCTTAGAAAGTGCTCGTTTACAAGCTGAAGGAATTGCTAAAAATTTGGCAGATAATCAAGTAAAGGTAAGTTCTGATAAAGAAATTATTGCTATGATCGCTTATTTACAACGATTAGGAACGGATATTAAAGCTATGCCTAAAGAGACTGAGGTAATCGTAGTGGACGAGTCTAATTAATTCAATGATTAAATAATAATATTTGAGTTTTATGTTTAAACAAATAACAAACTTACAAGGAGATGAGATCTATTTAATCATATCACTTTGGATTTTCTTAGTATTCTTTGTGTCAGTAGGTATTATGCTATTCTTCATGAAGAAAGATTATATACGATATATGAAAGACATTCCTTTTAACGATGGTGAGGAGGGAATGTATGGTAGAACTGATGAAGAAGATAGAGTATGAGTATTTTATTATTAACAATAGAACCTGCAACGGAAGTTTCATCTTGGGGTTTTGGAGTAACTGATCTTTATACAGATATATTAATTGTCGCATTAGTAATTGTCATGTTGACGTTATTGTTGTCTGCATTAGTAGTTCAACGCGCAATGAAGTCAATTTTAAGTGTGACAATGCCGGATGTTCTTAAAAAGGAAGAAGAAGAGCGTATTCAGGCAAGAGCGATAGGTAAATTACAATGGAAGGATAAATGGAATAAATTACTTGGTCTTCGCCCTATAGATCAAGAAAAAGATTTAATGATGGAGCATGAGTTCGATGGAATTCGTGAATTAGATAATCCTATTCCTATTTGGTTTAATGTGTTGTTTTATTCTAGTATTGTTTTTGGTATCATCTATTTATTAATATATCAGGTTTTCTATTTAGCGCCTAATCAAGATCAAGAATATGCAATAGAAATGGAAAAGGCAGAAATCGCAAAAATGGAATATTTAGCTAAGGCAGCAAACCAAGTTGATGAAAATACAGTTGTGTTTAACGCCTCTCAAGCAGGAGCTGGAAAAGCTATTTTCATGACTAATTGTGTTGCTTGTCACGGAGCTATGGGTGAGGGGGGGATTGGACCAAACTTAACTGATGAGTATTGGATTCATGGTGGTGATATTAAAGATATATTTAAAACTGTGAAATATGGTGTTCCAGAAAAAGGAATGGTTCCTTGGGAACAAACGTTAACACCAGGCCAAATCGCAGAAGTAAGTAGCTATATATTGACTTTGCAAGGTACTAATCCTGCCAATGCTAAGGGGCCTGAGGGCGTTGTTTTTGTCCAAGAGGAAACTGAAGTTGACGCGGAAGCTAATTAGATATTTAACTATTTAGAATTTTCAAGTAATGGAAACTATATTAAAGGATAATGGCCCCGTTCTACCGTCAAAAGGAAAGAGTAGGGAGTGGATATATGCTAAAAAACCATCTGGTAAATTTTATAATTTACGTCAATGGGTTGGGTATAGTTTGTTACTGTTTTTTATAATTGCCCCTTTTCTACGGATTAGGGGTAATCCATTTTTAATGTTTAATATTATAGAGCGTAAGTTTTCCATATTTGGGACTCTTTTTTACCCACAGGATCTCCATATTTTTGTGTTCGGCATGTTGACTGTATTGGTCGGTATCGTGTTGTTTACAGCTATTTTTGGTAGAGTGTGGTGTGGGTGGACATGTCCTCAAACAATTTTCATGGAGTTAGTATTTCGACGTATTGAATATTGGATTGAAGGTGATTGGACGCAACAGAAAAAGTTAAATAATGGACCTAATACAGACGCTAGAGCATTTAAGAAATTTCTTAAACATAGTATCTTTATCATAATCTCTTTTTTGATTGCTAACGTTTTTTTGGCTTATGTAATCGGGGTAGATGAGTTATATAAGATCATCATTGATCCCATTGATCAGCACATAGTAGGGTTTATAGCTATCCTCATATTTACGACTTTATTTTATTTAGTTTTCGCATTTGTTCGAGAGATTGTATGTACTACTATATGTCCTTATGGTCGATTTCAGGGAGTACTGTTAGATGATCAAAGTTTGACAGTCGCTTATAATGAAAAAAGAGGAGAGCCGCGAGGTAAGCAAAAGAAAGGTGAGGAGGAGAGCGCAAAAGGAGATTGTATTGATTGTGAGTTATGTGTGCATGTATGCCCTACAGGAATAGATATTAGGAATGGTATCCAATTAGAGTGTGTTAATTGTACAGCCTGTGTTGATGCTTGTGATGCGGTCATGGATAAAATCGGTAAACCAAAACGCCTAGTTGGTTTTTATTCTTTGGGTGAAATCGAAGGTAAAAAGGATTTCAAAAAAAGTAGAACAAGACATTATATATACGGAGTAGTATTGATCGCTTTAATAGTAGGTATGACATTAATGGTATATAATCGATCTTTAATTGGAGGTACATTACTTCGCGCTACAGGCAGTACATATCAGTTGAGAGAAGACGGTACTGTAAGTAACTTGTATACTTTACAATTGATTAACAAAAGCGGAAAGGATATTAGATTTACAATAAAACCAGATGATCATGACTTAAAAATTCAACTGGTTAATGAAATTAATGAACTAAAAAAGGATGGCTCAGCTAAACTAAGTTTCTTTTTAGTAGGAGAATCCAAGAATTTTACAAAGTATAAGACCGACGTGAAAGTTTCGGTAATGTCTGACAATAAGGTAGTAGAGACATTGAAGACTACATTTATAACTCCACCAGGAGATTAAAATAATAGAAGTATGAATTGGGGAATGAAGATAGTTCTCGGTATGGGGGCATTTATGATTTTTATTGTGTGTACCGTATTGTATATGGTTAATAAAGATACGGATACATTAATCGATGAGAATTATTATGAAAAGGGATTAGTTTATGATGAAATATATGCGCGTAAACAAAATCTACAAGATGACGATGCACAGCCACGTATTGCCATCCAAAATGATACTCTTATATTACACTTTTCTTCCGAAGGTATCAAAGGAGAATTAAATTTCTTACGTTCGTCAGATGGTAGCTTAGATAAAATAATACCATTATATACATCCACAAATGTCTTCAAATTACCAATTAAGACCTTGGCAAAAGGGAGTTGGATTCTTGAAGTAAATTGGGAAAGTAATCAGCGTGAATATTTGTATAGTCAATCAATTTTTATCCAATAATTTATATGACTTATAATTACCTTGCTTTTTTTATGGGGCTCTTCGGTAGTATACATTGTGCAGTAATGTGTGGGCCGTTAATAGTTGCTTTGCAAGGTGGACAGGCTTTTACTTGGGGTTTAATATTTAATAAAATTTTATATCAAATAGGAAGAGTTTTTACCTATGCTACTTTGGGTGCTCTATTAGGTCTTTTAGGTAACGTCGCAGCTTTTCAAGGCTGGCAGCAGGGTGTTTCTTTGGTTACTGGGGTTATGCTAGTTTTGATTGGATTATCTTACTTGTTTGGCCCTAACTCATCAAAGATAGCTAAGTGGCAAAGTAAGGCAATTCAGCCTTTCGCTCGTACTATGGGTAAGTGGTTATACAAGCCTGGGGGAGCAATAGTTGCTGGCGTGTTGAATGGTATTTTACCTTGCGGCATGGTATATATGGCATTAGCTTCTGCTATGAATACGGACTCTCTATGGGGTGGAGCACAATTTATGCTATTGTTTGGGATTGGTACCTTACCATTAATGATAGCTTTTTCCTTAGTAAGTTCCTATTCTTCAAAAATAATAAAGGTAAAATTTGTAAAAATATTACCTTTATTATTTTTGATTATGGGTATATGGTTCATCCTAAGAGGTGCTAATCTAGACATTCCTTACTTAAGTCCTGTTATACACCTGCAGGGCGCAATGAATTGTGTTTAGTATTACTGAAATTGTTGTTCAGCTATTTTCTTTTTGATTATATATCTATACCTAAAGTATAGAAGAATGGATGACACAAGAAGACCTAAGGTTAGTCCATACCATACCCCTTTGGCACCCCAGCCCAAAATTAATCCCATAAAGTATCCGCTTGGTATACCTACTACCCAATAAGCAAAGAAAGTAAGTACCGTAGGGATATTAACATCCCCAATACCTCTTAAGATTCCTAAACCTACAACTTGAGTTCCATCAAATAATTGAAATAGCCCAGCAATAATTAACAATTGAGAAGCTAATGCAATCACAACATGGTCGTTGGTGATTATAAACGGTAAGTAGCCATTGCTAATCGCAAAAATACTGGCAGTAATAATCATAGCTACTATGACTAAGTGGTATGACGTACTTGCATATTTTTGAAGCTGCAAAATATTCCCCTTACCGAGTGCTGTACCTGTTTTGATTGTAGTAGCTGATGCTATACCATTACCAGCCATGTAAGCCATAGATGCCAATGTCAAGGCGACATTATGTGAAGCTTGTTCAATAGCTCCAATCTTTCCGGTCAGTATGGATGCGCCTGCAAACGAGCTGACTTCGAATACATACTGTAGAGCTACAGGAGTGCCAATTTTTAAAATAGATTTTATACGTTCTTTATCAATGGTTATAATTTTAAAATGCTTCATGTAGTCTTTGAAATACTTGGAACGCAATACAAAAAGCATCATAGCTAACATCATTAATACTCGATCTATTAATGTAGCTAAACCAACACCGCTAATACCCATTGCTTTGATACCAAACATTCCTTTTACAAGAATGATAGCTAAAATTATATTTAGAACATTACCCCAAATGGTAATTTGCATAGCTTGTTTTGTAAAACCTAAACCTTCAGCAAATTGCTTAAAAGTATTAAATACCATCAAAGGGATAATTGATAAAGCAAGTAAAAATAAATAAGGTTTTGCAACTTTTACTACTTCTGGATCTTGACCTGCGTGTTCCATCCCATAAGAGGAACCGTAATAAACACCAAAAAATAAAAGTATGCCCGAGACAATGTTTATCCAAAAACTATTGGATAATAATTTCGAACATTCTATTTTATTATTCTTTCCATTTTCTTGTGCAATCAAAGGTGTAAGTCCAAAGGCAATTCCAAGTCCAAGAACAAGAACAATCAAGAAGACTGCATGAGCTAGTGAAGCTGCTGCAAGTGGTATTGTCCCCGCAAAATGACCAATAATCATGGAGTCTGCAGTCTGTACTAAAGTATGGCCAATTTGAGAGATAATGATTGGCCCAGCTAGTAATAATGTACTTAAATAGTACGTTTTATTCGCTTTAAAATTTTTAAACATATTCTATTTTCAGGATGCAAAGGTACGAATACTTAATCTTTTGTACATCAAATATTAATGTGTCTAAATATTTACAGTTTTTTTTTGATGAAAAAGAATAATAGGTTTACCTTAGCTTTATAAAATATAATTCAACATATGACTTTAGCATTTTTAAATATAGGCACCCAAGAAGCGATTTTAATCGTCATTGTCGCATTGTTATTATTTGGCGGAAAAAAATTACCTGAATTAGCAAGAGGTTTAGGTAGAGGTATTCGAGATTTTAAAGATGCCTCAGAAGGAATCAAGCGAGAGATCTCCGATCAAATAAATAATTTTGAGAAAGACTTAGACGTTAAAGTAGATGAGCCTACTAAATCTCCTGTTTCTTCATCTATTAATGAGGTTAAAAAAGAGGAGATAGTAGTGAATAAAGATGAAATATTAGTTGAAGATATAGAAACTGTTACTGAGAAAAAATTCCCAAATTTCACACCTCCTGAGAATACCTATCAACACAATCCTGGGGGGCACCCTGCAGATGGTACTGATTACTATAAATATGGGTATAGTGACCATTTTGCAGAAGATAATGTTGAAGTACCTTCTCAAGTAGTGCCTACTGAAGAGGAACTTATAAAAAATAAGGAATCCAATATAAAAGAAGCATAATTTAATTTTTATATTAGCGAACGAAAGCTGTTGGAGAAATCTTCAACAGCTTTCTTTTTCTTTTTTGCATAGTTATTTGATTATATGTTACACCAAGTTATTATTGCCAATGAGTTGTCATTAACTCAAAAACAAGTGACAACTACTTTAGGCTTATTGGATGAAGGAGCTACTATTCCTTTTATCTC
>CANRHE010000115.1 GCA_947630335.1 uncultured Sphingobacterium sp. | reverse complement strand
TAGGTCTGGTAGTTCAGCTGGTTAGAATACATGCCTGTCACGCATGGGGTCGCGGGTTCGAGTCCCGTCCAGACCGCCAAAATCATTTAATATAATAAAACTTAGGTCTGGTAGTTCAGCTGGTTAGAATACATGCCTGTCACGCATGGGGTCGCGGGTTCGAGTCCCGTCCAGACCGCTAAGTAAAAAAGGTTACATTATAATATAGTGTAACCTTTTTTTATGCCATTATTTTTAGACTTCTTAATGAAGAGAATATTGATGTACAAAAAAAGGTCATATTTTGAATATGACCTTTTTTTGTGCTTATAAGGAGTCTATTAATTAAATGACCCTGTATAAGTAATCTCTTGTCTTTCGTCTGATGTAACCACTAATTTAGCGTAACCAGTGTTTTTATTTAAGTTAAAAACAAAACGAATACCTTGGTTTAAGATATTTACGATATCATTTGAAGATGGAATAACGGTAACTTGAATATTAATACCATCTGTAGAGTGAACAGCATATAAAAATTGGCTACAAGTAAGATTAATAGGAACATCCTGACGATCCATTGGTGTAGCGTAGAAACGTCCGATATAAGGAAGATTCAAGTAGAAGTTTGATTTGTCAACAGTGAAATAATAATCGCCCATTCCTGTTAATGGATTAGTTACTCCGAATTCTGGTTCTACAGTATTTGGATAGAACGAGAAATTCATTGTCTCAATGTTTGCAACATTCTTCTGAGCCTGCTTAATTCTTTCGGTTTTTTCTTTAGCTTCTCTTTGTTCTTTTTTAGTATCCTTTGTTTGAGCAGATGCACTTAGCCCAGAAAAAATAAGGGAACTACTGATACCTAATACTAATAATAATTTTTTCATATTTATTTAATTTAAAACATCTTTGAATCAAAACAGTTTAGCTAATAAAATGTTTTTTAAAATATGGTTTTTTGCATATATTTTTTTTTAAATATCAATAAATAAATAAAATTGACAGGAACCTATTCCTTATTATTTAATTATTTAATTGGTAGCTTGTAATATTACGATACAAAATCTTTATAAACTTATTCTTACATGTCAATTCCAAAAGTAATTTACCAAGCATATCCTGGTGATAAAATACCATTATATGTAAAATGGGAAATATGGAAACTAAAAAAAACACATCCTCCATATAAACATGTTGTCTATATGGATAATATGATAGATGACTTAATAAAATACAACTTTAATAAGCAGGTATATGCACAATATTCAAAATTACAAAACAGAGTAGCGAAAGTGAATTTCTTTTGTTATTCTATTTTGTACTTCAATGGTGGTATTTATATGGACTCTACGTCCTCTATCTATAATAATCTTGATAAAATAATCAGACTAACAGACAACGCTATTATTGCTCATGAAAAAGGCAGTAAAGATCAATTTACTAACTCGGTACTGATTTTTGAAAGGCAACACCCTATATTAAAAAAAACATTAGATATTATATTAGATAATATCTCAAATCAAAAGTATACGGATGATGTAGAAAGTGCCACTGGGTCTCTCCCATTTTCGATTGCCGTACAGCAATATTTGAAAGAAAATCCAAACAACAACATACGAATAGTTGAAGATGAGTACAAGAGAATATTCATACGAAAGAACTTCATTTCAAAGATCTGTAATTTTTTCAGAATACCTAAGAAGCACAAATCTATATCCATATACAAAAGCTAAAAATAACAAAGCCTGAGCAAATGCTCAGGCCTTCTCTATAAATATAACAAACAGTATTATTTGACCAAGACATTAAATTCAGCGGCAGAAGCGAAATCTTGTCCATCTTGAGAACTTAAAGCTGTGAAACGCACATACCGCCCTTTAACTGGTTTATCGAATCGGATTGTTTTTAGTCCTGATCCTTTCCCAAACTCTCCTTCAGCAACAGGGTCAGACCAATTTTTACCATCAGAACTAACTTGAATACGATATCCTTTGATATGTCCATTGCTTCCATTGGATCGAGGGAGATAACTTACTCCAGTTATAATCTGTTCTTCGGAGGCATCAAAATCAACCCAATGTGGGTATTGAGCAACAGTTACAGAATACATCGTATGCCAAATGGAATTAGGGTTGCCATCAACCAAGTGCTCTGCATTGCCCTCTCCTGTTTCTTGACTAGAAGCAAAAACAACACGCAACGGTATAGATTCTATCTTTGGAAACACTACTTCTACCTTTACTAATTCATTATCTTTATCCCAAGCAAGTACTTTACCACCGTGACGCAATGCTACTGGATCGATATACGTCTTACTTTTTCCATTGTCAATACTATATACCAATACTGCATCTTTCTTATTAGAAGAAATTAGTAAATCTCCTGTCTTATTTCTTGTAATCGAAACTGGCATATCTCCCGCAACTCTAACAGCTGATTTATTTCTAAAATCGCTACTTCTTATCGGTCGAATAATAAATCCTAATGATGTTGCATCAGCTTTGACACGGTCTTGTTGTAAAGGAGGGCCTTGACCGCAACTATTACCGCCTAATCCAGTAACACCAGCATCTAAATGAACATGTGTTCCTGTGCTTTTAGGTAATTTATGCGGATGAGAGGCTACAGCTAAATCCATCTCTGTCCAAGGTAAAACGGATGTTGACATCATATTGTCAGAAACAAATATAACCCCATTACCGTGGTGATTTGTTAATGCTGCCCAACGCACCTCTTCATTATTACTCATGCTCTGTGGGTTAGACCAAGGGACGAATTGGTCTTTAACAGTACTCGTGTATTGCTCAATATTTTGAGCCGTCTTGCGATCTGCATAATTATTAATGGGACCTCTACCATAATAAGTATAATTACTATAGCTACCTGGAACCTCTAAAGAATATCCTAATCTTGCTAAAGTGACTGTCTCGTCATTAGATGTCACATTAGCCTGGAGCTCAATGGAACCGTCAGGATAGATAGTCCATAATTGACTGGTTGTAAATTTAAAGTCGTCTTTTCCAAAAGGTTGATCTAGGTGTTCTTTTACTGTATATTTACCCGAATTACCACCTAACAAAGTTGCCGAGTTAGGAGCTTGTGACTCTACTACAAAAGATAAAACAATAGCCCCATCTCGTCGTGTATAAGAGGTGCTAGAAATGGCCTTGTGCTTTAGATTATGTAACCCTTTTTGTAACCATTGTTGATATGCCCAATTGTCATTGTCTACTGGTGCACGAAATACATCTAATTTCGGCCCTTCACCATCCCGTATTATTACGGAATCATTATAACTGAGATTATAAATTGAGCCTGTTTGCTTGTCAAAAGTAACAAGGAAGTTATCGTTTGATATTACGTCAAATGTATCCGTACACGTAAATGATAACTTCTCCTCTTTCTGTAAAGAAGCAATTGTAGGTTTTTCCTCAGGACCTTTCAGAAACAATTGCTCTTCCATCTGTACATAACCTTTGTCAGCCCACGGTTGATTATCTTTCAACAAAAACTGAACTTTCACAAAATACTCTGATTCTTTCTTTAGAGTGGAGTAGTCAAAAGGAATGGAATAGACCGCACGCTGACGAGGAGCTAGAGGGGTTGTATCTCCTATAAACTCGTTGGAACGTTTAATTTCTGCCCCATCTTCGTACAAAGACCATTGCATTTCGTAATCTTCTAAAGAAATAAAATAGTTTTTATTAAAGACTTCGATTTCACCTTGTTGTATTTTCAAAGGTTTGACACCTATATTTTGATGTACTTTCTTAATCTCGTAATACTGGGGTTTAGGAGTTAAGTCAGCAAAAATCAATCCGTTATTAACAAATGTGCCATCATTGGGCTTATCCCCAAAATCACCTCCATAAGCTAAAAATTTTTCGCCAGTAGCCTTATCATAATAATACATACTCTGATCAATCCAGTCCCAAGTCGCTCCACCCATAAAAAAGTTTGTAGACTCCATAGCATCCCAATAATCGATCAAATTACCGGAAGCATTCCCCATCGAATGGGCATACTCAGATATATGAAATGGATATTTGAGGTTGTATTTTCCTTTTACTGCACCACGCACCCATTCTATTGAGGGGTATTGATTAGACCCAATATCCACAATACTATTGTTTCGCTCATATTGAACAGGCCTTGTGGAATCGATCGTTTTTATGGCTTCATATGCTGCAACAAAATTATTACCTGGCCCTGCTTCATTACCTAACGACCATATTACAATAGAAGGGTTGTTAATATTAGCGCGAACCATCTCTACGTTTCGAGCAATATGGGCTGCCTTCCATTCCGTTGGGTGAGATAAGGATTCTTTACCATAGTAATATTGATGACTCTCGATGTTAGCTTCATCCTCTAAATAGATACCATATTTATTACATAAATAATACCAGTATGGGTCGTCAGGATAATGTGAGTTTCTAACGTGATTGATATTAGCTTTTTTCATCAAGGCAATTTCTTTCTCCATTTGATCTCGAGAAACTACCTTACCCGTTGAAGGATTCGTCTCATGACGATTAACTCCTTTCAACTTCACTGTCTTACCATTAACATAAAAATAACGTCCTGCCAAACCAAACTCATCATCTTTGGCTAACGTATTCTTCAATTCTACTTTTCTAAAACCAACAATAGATGAAATAATCTCTACCGTTTTATTTTTATCATCTTTTAGTTCAGCTACAAGAGTGTAGCGATATGGACGCTCCGCTGACCACAGTTGTGGTAATTGAACATTCATCGTCGTAGAAACACCTTCAGAGCTATTAGATTTTATATTACCTAATTGTACTTGAGCAGAAACTCCATTTACTAATTGATTATCATCACTATACAATTTATTTGCATAGAGGGAATAGATTACCTTATAATTATTAATATTTTTCTTTTGAAGATTACGAACATCCACTTGAATAGCTAATGATCCATTCTTATAGTTGTCATCTAGATCAGGAGTAACCACTAGATCTCTGATATGAACTTTGGGTGTCGATGTCAATGACACAGTACGAAAAATACCGGGCAACCTAAACATATCTTGAGACTCTAAAAATGATGCATCAGAGTTACGATAAACCTCAACAGCTATACTATTGATTCCTTTTTTATTCAAATACTTAGTAATATTAAAGGAAGCTACATTACGAGAGTTTTTAGAAAAACCCACATATTTTCCATTAATCCATAAATAAAAGAAGGAATCAACACCATCAAAATTAACGTATACCTCTCTGCCATCCCAATCTTTGGGTACATCAAATGTTCTACGATATGACCCTACCTCATTGCGGTATACAAAAGTAGTCCAATCCTGTGGAGGTGTACGCATAACACCACCTCGCCAGTCATTAGTTTTTACTTCATGTTGGAAGATCACTTTCTGATTGACATAAATTGGCACGCCATATTTTAAACCGCCATCTTTTTGAATACCATAAATATTCCAACTCATAGGGACAGTGACTTCATCCCATGAATTATCATTGTAATCAACATCATAAAATTTAAGGGGGCGTTCGTCTGGATGCTTTACCCAATTAAACTTCCAATGACCATCTAACTTTTTCCAATAGGAGCTATTTTCAGGTAATACCTTTCTCGCTTGATCAACCGTTTTAAAATTAAAAAAATAGGCATGTGGTAATTCTTTATTTAAAGACAGGTCTTCTGGAGATTCCCATTCTTTGCCAGTAGGTGCTATTTCTACACCATATCTAAACCCTTGAAGTGTGTGGGTCCATTCTTGAGCTTGAATTTTAGTAAGACCTAAAAAAAGTAAAGCAGAAAAAAATAGACTTTTCGTACTAGTTTTATTCATATTTAGTAACTAACATTTGTTCGCCAAATATAAATCCCTATAAACCGATTTGCAACAAAGCCAATAAGCGCACACGTTTGCGAAAAAAACATTTAACTAATTGTAACAGAAACGTAGCATAAAACATTTTTACACAGTAAAAAACCTCTTGAATTAAAATAAAAAGCAACTTCATAAATGATAAAAAAAAGCGTATTTTAATAGTATATAATCATAAATAACTATTACGTTTGATAAATAATTCTTCCTCAAATAAAATTTATGAGACTGAAGGGTTACTATTTGAAATTTAAGGTATTAATAATTGAGTAACATAACATACATATTACCAAAAGACCTTACGGATCATGATTTAATCCAAGGAATATTGCTCGGTGATAATCTTGTGATTGGTAAATTATACAAATTGTTCTACCCCACTATAGCGCGAATGATCATCAATAATAGTGGTTCAGAGGACGAGGCGAAAGATATCTTTCAAGAATCTGTAATGGTATTGTACAATCGGGTTACTGAAAATGAGTTTGAGTTAAATAGCAAGCTTAGTACTTTTTTATACGCTGTGTCGCGAAGACTATGGCTTAAGCAATTAACGCGCAAAGGAAACTTAGCCAGCACATCTGACATCTCAGACTTTGAAGATATTCTTCAAATAGAAGATGATATCGAAAATCATGAGGAGAAAGAAAGTAAATTTGAGCGTATGAATTTAGCATTGCATGAGTTAGGAGAACCTTGCAAGACATTGATAAAGGATTTCTATATAAAAAACATGTCAATGAAAGATATTCAAGAAAAATTTGGATATACCAGTACAGACAATGCTAAAACACAAAAATACAAATGCTTGCAGCGACTTAAAAAAATATTTTTTAATGCTAAAGATTAAATAGGAGTAATGAATGTAATGCAAAGACGTGACTTTATTAATTGGGCTGACCAGTATTTAAGAAATGAATTGAATACAGATGAAGCAAAAGCTTTTGAAGATTTTTGTGATCAGCATCCTGCCTATGCAGCGATTCTGGATCAACATATTTCATTTTTAGAAGATTGGCAAGCAGCTGAAAAAAGAAATAACTTTAAAAAAGCTCTTTTAGAAGCAGGAAATAATACACAATCGATACCTACTCAAAAAACTACTTCGAAAGTTGTCTCTATCTGGAAAAAATTACAAATCAATATTGGTGTAGCTGCCGCTGTGGCTATCGTATCTGTTTTTTCGTCCCTTTGGATTACGGGTTATTTCAGTAGTCTG
Source organism: uncultured Sphingobacterium sp. (assembly GCA_947630335.1). Classification (GTDB taxonomy): domain Bacteria; phylum Bacteroidota; class Bacteroidia; order Sphingobacteriales; family Sphingobacteriaceae; genus Sphingobacterium. The sequence goes on along the minus strand of CANRHE010000115.1, from coordinate 963 downwards.
AAACAAGCAACATCAGACTATAGTGCATTACGTCGCGAAGTTAACAGCGTAAAGAAAAATGTAAATGAGCAAAATAAAGCTATCCAGAATATCAGCAGTAATAAGTCTAAAGAATCTAATCCCATGCATTTTGGGGCGACAGGGTTTATGTTGACTAAAGATGGCTATGTAGTTACAAATTATCACGTAGTGAATGGCGCTGACTCTGTTCATTTACAAAATAATAAAGGACAGGCCTATAAGGCACAAATTATATACACCGATAAAGAACGCGACTTAGCTATTCTTTATATCAATGATCATAATTTTAAATCATTAAAATCGGTACCCTATACTTTCAAAAAGTTGAAATCAGATTTGGGTGAAGATATATTCACATTAGGTTTCCCAAGAGATGAAGCAGTATATGGTCAAGGTTATTTAAGCTCAAATACCGGTTATGCAGGTGATACTATAGCGTATCAAATATCGATACCTGTTAATCCTGGAAATAGTGGAGGTCCAGTGTTAGATAATTCTGGGAATGTAATTGGTATTATATCAGGTAAACAAAAAGGTATAGATGGCGCAGCATTTGCCATTAAAACAAAAGAGCTCATGGAAACCCTAAACCGTATTCCAGCAGAGTCATTAAAAGGTAATATTGTTTTAAACAATAAGAATACGCTCGGTAATCTAGGTCGTACAGAGCAAATTAAAAGATTAGAAGACTATGTTTATATTGTAAAAGTATACTAAAACTAGAAATCAATATAGAACGAAAAAGGGATAAGCAAGTTAAACAGCTTATCCCTTTTTCGTTAAAAATAATCATATAAACTATTTTAATAGAAGTATTTAGTATATTAGTATTAGTTATTATGAAAACTTTTTGGATATATTTTCTGATTTTCTTTGCGCTGTCTATGATTACGCAAACATTTATTTACTTCTCCGGAGGTGATCTATATAGCTTTGACTTGA
>CANRHE010000114.1 GCA_947630335.1 uncultured Sphingobacterium sp. | reverse complement strand
GGGTAATAGGACAGGAGTCTTGTGGTATATCTTTTCGAGAATCAGATATGCCAATCACTACGGATCAAAGTCGATTTGTCCCCCACATTATTCGTCATTAAAATAGTCCAAAGTAAGTTTTAGGAAGTTATTCCTAAATGCTTTCAATTTCGCTTTAATTCATATAAAAAGGCGCCGAATAATATTCGGCGCCTTTTTATATTTTTTGTATTTAAACTAGTAAAGAGATGTTTGTATATGCTTATATGAACTAATAGTTTAATAGTATTCTTGTTATGTGTATAAAACAAAAGAATCTATCCGAATATTATTCGGACAGATTCTTTTGTTTATTATAATGTTATTAATATCAGTAATATAAGTTGATTTAAGTTATTTAATTCTTTAATAGTATCTTTTGTAAGTTTCATTAAAACCGCTTCTCATTAAATCAAAATTTTGAACTACTCGATTGATAAATTCCTCGTCTAATATTTCGAATATACCGTTCACACCATTGACAATATCGGCCTCTGCAATCTTGTATGATTGTTCTAAATTACCTTGTTCAAATTTGATAATATATTTTTGATTCATCCCAAAAATACTAATCTTGCAGTTGGGGTTTGGAAGCTCTGCTAATATTCTCATGTTAATGTTTCTGTTTAATTTTAGATTACAAAAGTACTAAAAATTAAACAACACCTTGCGCTTTCATGGCTTCAGCTACTTTTATAAATCCGCCAATATTTGCTCCCTTCAGATAATTAATATAACCACACTCTTCTTTACCATAACGGATGCAACTCTTGTGAATGTTATGCATAATTGCTTTGAGACGCGTGTCTACTTTATCAATGGACCATTGTTGTCCGATTGCATTTTGTGACATTTCTAAACCGGATACAGCAACTCCACCCGCGTTAGCAGCTTTGCCTGGAGCATATGCTATTTTAGCTTTAAGGAATAATTTAATAGCTTCATTTGTAGAAGGCATATTAGCTCCTTCTGCCACGCATATACACCCATTGTCGATGAGTTGCTGAGCGTCATTTTCGTTAAGCTCATTCTGAGTAGCACACGGTAATGCGATATCACATGGAAGATGCCATGGAGTTTGTTGTTTTAAAAATACAGCGGATTTATATTTGTCAACAAATCGATCAATATCTCTACCTAAGGTAGCTAAGTGTGCTAACTTTTCTAATGTAAAGCCTTCAATATCGTAGAGCGTACCCGAGCTATTAGAAAGGGTAATAACTTTAGCACCTAGTATTATTGCTTTTTCTGCGGCATAATATGCTACATTGCCAGCACCTGAAATTGTTATGACTTTGCCCGCTAAATTATCGTTGTTACAGTCGAAAATTGATGATACAAAATATAATAACCCATAACCCGTAGCTTCTGGACGTATGTAAGATCCTCCCCATTGGATTCCCTTACCTGTTAATACTCCAGTAAAGTTATTTTGTATACGTTTATATTGTCCAAATAGATATCCTATTTCTCGTGAGCCTACGCCAATGTCGCCAGCCGGTACGTCGGTTTCGGCACCAATATGACGGTAGAGTTCTGTCATAAAAGATTGACAGAATCTCATGATTTCGAAATCAGATTTTCCTTTAGGATCAAAGTCAGAACCACCTTTACCACCTCCGATAGGGAGACCTGTAAGGGAGTTTTTGAATACTTGTTCGAATGCTAGAAACTTTAAGATACTTATGTTAACTGTGGGAGAGAATCGTAAACCGCCTTTGTAGGGTCCTATGGCGCTGTTCATTTGAACACGGTAACCTCTATTTACTTGTACAGTATTGTTGTCGTCAAGCCAAGTGACTCTAAAGGTTATTACACGTTCTGGTTCAACAATACGCTCTAATATTTTTTGTTGCGCATAGTCGGGATGGAACTTGTTGATGTGCGGAATCAAGTCTTCTACGACTTCGGTAACAGCTTGTAGAAATTCGGGTTCATTAGGATTACGATCCGCGACGTAGCCTAAAAAGTCTTTCAGATTAAGCATTATTTATGTGATTTTATATTCCAAAAATAGTAAAATAAAATTATTTTTAATATGAATAATTTACATTTTTTGTTATTTTTTTTAAAAAAATATAAAATATTAGTTTTTTATTGATAATAATGTTTTTTCAGATTAGTGAATTGTCTTTGTTTTTTTAAGATATATTTGAGTTTATATAGTAATAAGTTAATTGATAACATATGATTAAAGGTAATACGAGGTCTTTTACAAAGGTGAGTTTGTTGAAGTCTGCGACAGAAATACAAAAATTAGAAAAATTTAGCACTGATTTGGGTGTTAATCTTTTTATCAAACGTGATGATTTAAACGGTATAGGTTTTGGAGGTAATAAGGTTCGCAAATTAGAATATCTTCTTGGAGAAGCGCAAGACTTAGGTGCTACCCATATACTAACTTTGGGAGCTATACAATCGAATCATGCTAGACTTACGGGAGTAACTGCTCGAATGATGGGATTTGAAGTAGAGTTATTTTTGAAAGAATCAGTAGCAATTGATACTGAATGTTACCAACAAAATGGAAATATTGCCCTAAATAATATTCTAGAGGTACAGATGCACCGAATTCCTAATGATAATAAAATGATATCTAGAGTAGAATCCAGAATGGAGGAAATTCGTAAAGAAGGAGGCATTCCTTATTTTATACCTGTGGGTGGATCTAATGCTTTAGGGAATCTTGGTTATTTAGATTGTTATAATGAAATTATGATTCAAGAAAAAGAGTTAGGCGTTGATTTTGACTATATAGTAGCAGCTTCTGGTTCTGGAGGAACACATGGAGGCTTAATTATTGGTAATGTTTTGAATAATAATCAAGCTATTATCAAGGCTTATAATGTCCAACCAGAACATGATGAGTTGGTGGATCATACTATTGCTATCTGCAATGATACTCTTTCTTGGTTTGGTGAGGAGTCTATTGATAAATCTATTGTAGACTTAAACTCTACTTATAGTGGAAAGTCGTACGGTTTCCCAGAAGAGATACACCTTGATATGCTAAAAAAAATGGCCAAATGGGAAGGTGTTTTTCTGGATCCTGTCTATACTTCAAAAGCGTTTACAGGCCTTGTTGAAGATGTTAAAAAAGGTATGTATCTTCCGGGATCAACAATTCTATTTGTGCACACGGGAGGCTCTCCAGGAATCTTTGCTTACGCGAATTGGTATTAAACCTTCTTGGTTTCGTCAAATGGTTCTATATGAACAAATACATTAGAAATATTTTTTAGCGTGTGCATTAAGTGATCCTTTAATGCATGCGCAATATCGTGCCCTTCTTTGACACTAAGGGTAGGATTGACAACAGCATGGATATCAATTATGAAGTCCATACCAATTTTACGTACAAAACATTTGTCGGTAGCTAAAACACCTTGTACATCAAGTGATTTAATTCTTATATCCTCTACCATATCTTCATATAAATTCTCGTCCATTATCTCTCCTAGAGCAGGTCTAAAGATGTGGTAACAATTATATATAATGAATCCAGAAGCAAATAATGCAGCCCAGTCATCTGCATATTCATAACCAGGTCCTAAATAAATAGCAAAAGAAATACCAATAAAAGCAGCAACTGATGTAATAGCATCACTGCGATGATGCCAAGCGTCAGCTTTGAGAGAGGTGCTATTGAGAGCCTTTGCTCTTCGCATAACAATATGATAGCTGATCTCTTTCCATATAATAATTACCCCTAAAACGTATAGTGTCCAAGACTTAGGAGCTTCATGAGGGGTTCGTAAGTTAATTATACTTTGGTGTGCAATAATCGTAGCTGATATGACTAAAAATAGAACAACGATAAAGGTGATTAAGGGTTCTATTCTACCATGACCATAGGGGTGGTTTTCGTCGGCTGGACGCTGCGAATATTTTATTCCCAGAAGAACTAGTATAGACGAAAATATATCCGTTGTAGATTCTATAGCATCTGCAATTAACGCATAAGAATGACCAAAAAAACCTGCAAGCCATTTTACAATAGCTAATATCAAGCTTCCAAATATGCTGAAATAAACTGTTTTTTCTGCTTTGTTTTTTTGATCTGCCATTCTTGCATTTAATTGTAGAGAACAAAACTAAGGTGAATTGATGGGAATACAAAGAGAAACATTATGGTTTATTTGCTAATTTATTTTAATACGTTCGTTTTTTTGTATTTTGGCAATCATTTATTGAAAAATATAAACATGTTAATGAAAACAAAATTAATTACTGCCATGATGGTACTATCTACTTCAATGGCAATGAGTCAGATGAAGGTTCGTGAGGAGCTTCCAGAAAAGTATAAGTGGAATTTGACAGATCTTTATGTTAGTGATGATGCATGGCGCGCGGAAAAAGATCGTCTTCAGGAAGAAATGCAAAAATCTGCCAAGTATAAAGGTAAATTAACTCAAAATGCAGCTATACTTTTGGAAGCATTAGAGTTTAATAGCAATTTAGCTAAAGAAATGGTACGTCTTTCTTCGTATGCAAGCATGAACTCTGATGAAGATACTCGTGTAACTAAATATGCTGGCATGAAGCAAGAGTTGCAACAATTGTTCACGCAATATGGTGCATTAACTGCTTATATGGAGCCCGAACTACTCACGCTACAAGAAGATCAGTTAAAATCGTTTATAGCTCAAGAGAAAGGTTTGGAAACCTATAAATTCTATTTGAATGACTTATTGCGTAAGCGTGCTCACCGTGGTTCAGAGGATGTTGAAAAAGTACTAGCATACTCTTCTTTAATGTCGGGTAATGCGGCTAATATCTATAGTACTTTCTATAATGCAGAATTTCCACATGCTGTAATTGAAATTGAAGGAAAACCTGTAATATTAAATTCTGCAAATTTTGCGCTTTATAGAGGAAGTGATGATCGATCAATACGTAAGCAAGTATTCGAGGCTTATTTTAATCAATTAAATAAGTTTCAAAGAACTTTTGGTGCTCAATTGTCAGGTAATATTAATGCTGCATTATTTAGTACTAAAGCACGTAATTATAATAGTACACTTGAACGCGCGTTAGATGCAGGAAATATACCTACAGCAGTGTATCATAATCTTGTTAATAATGTAAATGATAACTTAGAAACATTTCATCGTTATTTGAATTTACGTAAGCGTATGATGGGGCTAGACACCTTACATTACTATGATTTGTATGCTCCATTAGTTGATAAGGTGGATCTCGCTTATACAGTAGAAGAATCCATAGATAATATTCTTAAATCTTTGAAGCCTTTAGGTAAAGAGTATACAACTGTTTCCCAAAAGGCATTTAATGAACGTTGGATTGATATGTACCCTAATGAAGGTAAACGATCAGGAGCTTACTCCAACGGATCAGCTTACGATGTTCATCCTTATATTTTGATGAATTATAATGGCAAGTATAATGATATGTCTACATTAACTCATGAATTGGGACATACGATGCATAGCTATCTAACCAATAAGAAGCAGCATTTTGCAAATTCTAATTACTCAATTTTTGTGGCGGAGGTTGCATCAACTCTAAATGAGGAACTTTTGAATGATTATATGCTAAAACAAATTAAAGATGATGAAACTCGTTTAGCTATATTGGGTAATTATTTGGAAGGAGCTAAGGGCACTTTGTATCGTCAAACACAGTTTGCAGAGTTTGAAGCTATGATTCATGATAAAGCAGCAAAAGGACAAGCATTGACAGGAGAAGATTTTGATCAAATGTATTTGGAATTGACTAGAAAGTATTATGGTCATGATAAAAACGTTTGTATAGTCGATGATAATGTAAAATCAGAGTGGTCTTATATTCCCCATTTCTACTATAATTTCTACGTATATCAATACGCGACTTCATTTACAGCGTCCACAGCTTTATCTGAAAAGGTATTAAATGGTACGGATAAAGATCGTAAAAAGTATCTTGACTTTTTAGCATCAGGAAGTACTAAGTATCCAGTAGAACTATTAGTTGATGCTGGGGTGGATATGAATACTTCTGAGCCGTTTGATTTAACTATTGCGAAGATCAACAAGGTCATGACAGAGATGGAAGCTATCCTCACACGTATGGGGAAATAACCCTTAAAATAAAAAGGAGCTAAATTCTATTTAGCTCCTTTTTATTTTAAGTTCTAAATCTATTATAGATTTAGATTGGCTATTTCTGCTATTTTCTTCGGTATATCCGTATTGTCAAGCATTTGATTGAAAGTGTCAGCACCAACTCCAATGGCATACACTGGTACATATGCTGCAGAATGATTACTAGACGACCATGCGATTGATGACAAAGCGTTTAATGTTTTAATTGCTAAGGCTGCAATTTTATCGTCGCTGGCATACAAGCTTTTTGACGTTTCATTTTGATGATTTACAAAACTCTTTGTATACGCTTGTTTAATTAGTTCTTCTTCTGGTGCATTTACTTTAATTTTTGTCCATAGCCCAGTGTTTTCTGAAATTAAATTCTTAACATCATTCCAAGAAGCGTTTGGATTATCAGTTCTTAATTGGCCAATTTTTTTAGATAATAGAGCTTGTGATACTTTTTGATTTGATAAATTTTTAGTGCGTAAGGTTGAACTACCATTACCAATACCAAGTCCACCAGTTTCATGGTCTGCTGTAACTACAATTAAAGTTTCATTAGGGTGTTGCTTATAAAAATCATAAGCTAACTGTACTGTTTTATTAAAATCTAGAACCTCTTTAATAGTAGTAGCTGCATCATTAGCATGAGATGACCAATCAATCTTGCCCCCCTCAACCATTAAGAAAAATCCATTATTATTAGATGTTGTTAGTGCTTGAATAGCTGATTTAGTAATATCCTCTAATGTCAGGTCTCCAGGCTCTTGATCTATTGCAAATTTAAGAGCATCTACGTCCGTTCCATTAACATTTGTTAAAATCATTTTTTTACTCTTATCTTTCTGTTTGTCAAATTCATTCTTTCCTTTGACAATTGTATATCCAGCATTAGCTAGTATACCTTCTATAGCGGGAGCTTCTTTTTTGTCAAAGGTAGTAGTTGGACTCAAGAAGCCAGAACCTGCGAAGAAGTCGAAGTTAGATCTTGGAATGTCATTTGCGATTTCGTAATATTTGCTACGTGAAGATTGATTTGCATAGAAAGCAGCCGGCGTTGCATGATCAATGCTCACGGAGGTAGTAATACCTACTTTCAAACCTTTTTCTTTGGCAGCATAGGCTATACTTTTATAGGGTACTGTACCTGTGCTATCCATACTTAGTACGCCATTTTTAGTTTTTTTGCCAACCGCAAGTGCTGATCCACCCGCAGCAGAATCTGTTACCCCATTGGATTGTGAGAATGTAGTGGCAAACGTAACATATGGGAATTGTGAAAATATTAATGGAGTGACTCCAACCTTACTTTGTATATCAGATTGATACACCTCCGCTAAGTTAACATGATTCAAACCCATACCATCTCCAATAAGGTAAAAGATATATTTCGGTGTTTGACCAAATAGGGGTAAGACAAATAATACCGTGACAATAAACGATAATATTGATTTTCTATTCATAGTTTATGTAATAAATTTTAATAAAGATAAGGGTATCTAGTTAATTGAATGTTAAGATAGTAGTATTAATTGAAGAATAAAGGTCACAAAACTGTTAAGGTAGCTAGGAGATTCAAAAATAGATTTATACTTTTGAGTATTAAGCTTGATGAGGTCAAGTAAACTTTTTATTTATGGATATTACTATTAAAAATCAACTACTGAAAGACTTTGAAAATTACATGACAAGTTTTTACGCTTCTTTTAATCGTTTTAGTTTAGATGATTTTTCTGGTTTTAGTAGTACAATATTGAATTATTACGTTAGTAATAAGTTTATCATGTTAAATGAAAAAAAAGAAGCTGCTTTTTATTTAACTACCCTATATAATAAAGGTATAGGAAATAGAATTACAGATGATCATTTGCAGCTTATTTCTGAGATGATAACTAATGATTCTAGTATTGACTTTAATGTGGTGAAGCGGTTGTTTAATTGAAATGAATAATATCGTTACTTATTAATGTATCATAAAACGGTCCTGATATTACCAGAACCGCCTATATTTTGCAATG
>CANRHE010000113.1:0-5000 GCA_947630335.1 uncultured Sphingobacterium sp. | reverse complement strand
TTGCTATCCTGAGGGAAACTTCGGAAGGAACCAGCTACTAGATGGTTCGATTAGTCTTTCGCCCCTATACCCAGATCAGATTATCGATTTGCACGTCAGAAAAACTTCAGACATCCACCAGAGTTTCCTCTGGCTTCATCTTGACTAGGCATAGATCACCATCTTTCGGGTCTCAAACGACGCGCTTGTAGTCTACAAATGACTGATATCATCAGTAGCTTATCATTTCACCGTGCATACAAACACAGTTAACAATACACTCGCATTTCACTTCGCCTTTGGATTACAAAACCCAATGACTCGCGCGCCATTTGAACTCCTTGGTCCGTGTTTCAAGACGGGTCGAATAACTAGTACATAACCACTAAACATGCGACACAAACCACGGCCACACGAGCGCCACAAACTAGAATAAACCGGTCTGCTAGGCATACATGTAACATAAGCTTGAAGTATCGCGGACTAAAGTAATCTCAGCCAAACTGAACAATCACATCGCACAATAGGTTACTTCGCACAAAGTGCGAGCTGCAACTCACCTCTGCGAGGATCATAAAGCTTTTTAGTGATAGGAGATGCGCTAAATCACAGATGATACAACCATTCTATGCACGAGAATTTTGTTGAAAAAACAACTAATACTCGTACTCTCGAATAGCCGCATTAGCTGTTGAACGGCATCACACTATAATAGTACAGTTATCCGTTTTACTCATTATGGTTTCACGTGCTGTTGAACTCTCTCTTCAGAGTGCTTTTCAACTTTCCCTCATGGTACTTGTTCGCTATTAGTCCCTTTCAATATTTAGCCTTTGATGAAATTTACCACCAGCTTTAAGTTGTACTCTCAAACAACTAGACTCTTAGAAAGCTCGCGACAGCTACGACGGCAACTCTACAGGCTTTTCACCTTCTCAGAGTACTCACTCAATAGTAATTAAGTTGCCTAGTGACTGTCATCGAACCTTCCATACACCTCATCTCTTGTAGTCGCATGACACAAGAATCGGTTATAGGCTACATTCCATTTCACTCGCAGCTACTACGGATATCTCATTTGATTTCTTTTCCTCCACTTATTGATATGCTTAAGTTCAGTGGGTACTCGCACTTGATTTCAGATACAAAGCAGTTTACATTGTTTGGTGTGTTCAAAACAAGAACGCAGAAAACTTATACCATGATACACGCGGAGGTATATAATGGTAAAAACGCATTGCTTTATAATATATACTGAAACAAATGCAGCTTAAATACAGATGAATTCAAGCTAAAATTTTCATTCAAAAACTCAATGCTCACAAAATTTCACAACTCACATTAATTTTCACAAATTACTACGTTTTTCATCGATTTAAGGACTAAGTGATCCCCCATAATAAGTTTTGATTTTTTTTTCTCTCAATAACACTAATTGGAAAAATGGTAACGGAGACCCGTTGTATAAAAGTCATTCTATAGTGTGACATGACCGATCAAATCGTCTCGAATTAACATTGTTCGAGGAAGCCAGTGCCACAGAATGAAGGAGTTTGAACCTCGTTGCCTGCTGTCGACATTGTTCGAGGTAACCGAACCGCCGAGTTGCTAATGCGCAAGAAACGAGATATACAGCCTTTGAGCCGTGACTCAAAGTCATGAAATGATGCCTATCATTTCAAAGGACATTAATGATCCTTCCGCAGGTTCACCTACGGAAACCTTGTTACGACTTTTACTTCCTCTAAATGATCAAGTTTGATCTTCTTCGCAATTCTTACGCGTACAAAGCACACATAAGCTCACTCAGATGATCTCACTAAACCATTCAATCGGTAGTAGCGACGGGCGGTGTGTACAAAGGGCAGGGACGTAATCAGTACTAGCTAATGACTAGCACTTACTGGGAATTCCTCGTTCAAGGGGCACAATTGCAATCCCCTATCCCCATTAAGAAAAACATTCAAAGATTTCTAGCTTTATTAAAAGCTAGAGTACTCATTTTGTCTTTCAATGTAGCGCGCGTGCAGCCCCGAACATCTAAGGGCATCACAGACCTGTTATTGCTCTGTTTCAAAGCGTTAAACACGCTTGATCCCACTAAGAAATACCGCGGAAGACAAGATTCCGTGTATTATTTAATAGGCTAGAGTCTCGTTCGTTATCGGAATTAACCAGACAAATCACTCCACCAACTAAGAACGGCCATGCACCACCATCCACCAAATCAAGAAAGAGCTATCAATCTGTCAATCCTTCTAGTGTCAGGACCAGGTAAGTTTTCCCGTGTTGAGTCAAATTAAGCCGCAGGCTCCACTCCTGGTGGTGCCCTTCCGTCAATTCCTTTAAGTTTCAGCTTTGCAACCATACTTCCCCCATAACCCTACTTAGGTTTCCCGTGGCCTCTCACTTAGTCATAAAAAATACAAAGCAAATTGCTAGTTGGCATAGTTTATGGTTAGAACTAGGGCGGTATCTGATCGCCTTCGAACCTCTAACTTTCGTTCTTGATCAATGAAAACATTCTTGGCAAATGCTTTCGCAGTAGTTCGTCTTGCTGTGGTCTAAGAATTTCACCTCTCTCACAACAATACGAATGCCCCCAACAGTTCCTTTCAATCATTTCATCATTCAAAAACCAACAAATAGAACAACAACATATTCCATCATTCCATGCATTTATATCCAAGTAACACACTTGCTTTAAGCACTCTAATTTAATCAAAGTGATATTTGATGACTCTTATAAACCAGTCAATAAAGACGGCTAAAACAGTCATCCATATTTGTGCATGACTAACGGCGATACCATTCGGTACCAGTTGAAAGCCAAGACAAGTTTTCAAACTACGAGCTTTTTAGACGCAACAATTTTAATATACGCTATTGGAGCTGGAATTACCGCGGCTGCTGGCACCAGACTTGCCCTCCAATAGTTCCTCGTTAAAGGATTTAGAATGTACTCATTCCAATTACGAAGACTCATATGAGTCTCGCATTGTTATTTTTTGTCACTACCTCCCCGTGCCGGGATTGGGTAATTTGCGCGCCTGCTGCCTTCCTTAGATGTGGTAGCCATTTCTCAGGCTCCCTCTCCGGAATCGAACCCTAATTCCCCGTTACCCGTTACAACCATGGTAAACATATAATATACCATCGACAGTTGATAGAGCAGATACTTTGAAGGAGTAGCACTAGCACTAGGCTTGAATGCTCAGCAAAGTTATTCAGAGTCACCATTTTGCTGCCCGGAGGCCTGGTTTGCACTAATAAAAGCACAGCCGGGACGAACCCAACCGTATTTGCATGTATTAGCTCTAGAATTACCACAGTTATCCAATTAACAAATCACATCCCATAAAATTATAACTGATTTAATGAGCCATTCGCGGTTTCACCATATAAAGGTATGAACTTAAACATGCATGGCTTAATCTTTAAGACAAGCATATGACTACTGGCAGGATCAACCAGTTTTGCATTAATATATAAGATTTAACTTATATCTTTTTGCATTGAAATTCACCACGCATAAAACGCAGTTAGATTTCAAACATTATTGTATTAACAATATTCGCATAGGATTTCCATCAGCATCACTGATACGAGTTTCTACAATAATAACATTACTGAAGAATACATCATGAATTTCTCTTTAGAAGCGACTCGCTAGAGCAAGACTACTATTAGTATCTCTGCTCTCGTGTAACACCAACATTTAGCGACTATTCCGCCTAATTTGTTTGAAGAGAAAATAGTTTCATTAAAAAGCTAGCCTATTTTGCTTGAAGAGCAAAACTTTCATTAAGAATCTATGCCTAACCGTCCATCCAGAGAGAACAGACCAATTCCAATCTACAAATACCCATTTTCATTTTTGCCGATTGGGTGTAACGCCGCTTAACATTTTATCATTCAGCCTTGAACAGGCATGCACAGAGTGAGCGGCCCCGTAGACTCCTATGTTAAAATAATTTTACTCACCCGTTCTCCTCTTCGCGCATGCGCCCTTCTCCTCCTGCCTTGTGATGCTGTTGAGATGGCCTGACTGTGCGTATCTCACACACACGCACCCCAACAGCACAACCTCTCTTGCTCTCACTCATCCTGTAATTTAGAACGTTCTGTATTAGTGATTTTATATTATAGCAAATATTATAAATATACTGTTTCGAATATTATATTCGTATATATATTATAATTATTATATATTATAACAATACTATAATATGTTGAATATTAGTTTGGATTAATATTATAACAACTTGTACAAATATTTTCACATATTATATTAAATATATTTATTATTGATCTATATATTATAATATATTACAAGAATATTATTCAATTTAATATATATATAACACAATCGTGGCAATATTTTAACATATTCTATCAATAATATTATCACACATTGTACAAATATTATCACACAATGTAGTAAAATATTATATATTGTACAAACTAGTATATTATTAAACTACCAGACATCAAATATGAACATTTTGACATTTTCTATCAATAATATCAATAACATATTATATTGTACAAATATTATGACAAAATGTATGAATATTACAACATATTGTAGAAATATTATGACATACTGTATTAATATTATAGCATATTGTACAAATATTATGATGTACTAATATATACTAAGATATATTATAGATAAGGAACATTAAACAATTAGTAGTATATATTATTCTTAATATTATAGTATATTGTATTAAATATAACTAATATAATATATTGATTGAATTGAGTGACTGCTTGCTTGGATCTTCAATTTATTGATTGATTATTAAGTTAAGTGATTTGTTAAGGCACATTTTTACCGTACAGTTTTACATACAACGTACAAATTTACACAAATATATACTGATTTAAAATTTGTAGCGCGCTGCTACAGCTATTGTCGTTTCTAATTCTAATTAACTGGAAACAATGATACCTGATACACACATGTGTTTTTATCTTTACGTCAGACTTCGCTTAATAATAATAATACAACGCTT